>NZ_VDAY01000008.1:0-260933 GCF_019584005.1 Citrobacter sp. EC_71 | reverse complement strand
CTCAATGTGGCAGTTACTGAAAAAGGTCCGCCATTTTATGGAAACCGCCAGCCCATTCCCCGGAGGAAAACATGGCCAGGCAAAAGTGTAGCGGTATTAGGCGCAGCTATTTAGCCAGCGGGTTTTATTCCCTTCTTGTTGCAGTCGCCCGCCAAAGCGCACTTTATAATGCGTATTATGACGTTTGAATTCCCACGGATTACCGTATTCTAACCAATAGTCCAGCGACTCTTTTTGCACGCCATCAACGATATTTTGTTTAAACATACCGTAGTTATAGCGAATGCCGTAACCGCATCCCGGCAGGCCAAGCGTTGCCAGAGAATCAAGGAAACAAGCCGCCAGTCGTCCGAGACCACCATTTCCAAGTCCGGGATCATTTTCCTCGTCAATTAGCTCTTCCAGTTCCAGCCCCATTGCCTCAAGCGCGCTTCTGACTTCTTCGTAAATACCTAACGAGAGCAACGCATTAGACAGCGTACGGCCAATTAAAAATTCCATCGACAGATAATAAACCTGGCGCGCATCCTGAGAGAATTGTGCCCGATTAGAACGGTGCCAGCGCTCGACCATTCGATCGCGTACCGCATATAACGTCGCATTAAGCCACTCCCGTTTCGTGGCGATAGCGGGATCTTTGCCAATAGTAAATAAAAGCTTATTAGCAATATCATCTCTCAGTTTATCAACATCAGAGTCCGCCGCGAGCGGTAGTGGCGAAATATACATATTAACGTTACCTTTCAAATTTTGCAGGATGGGTAATAGACAGGTGAATTATTTAAACTCTGGGTTTGCGAGCGTCAGTTTTTTGCCGAATAATTTCATGACTGGCGATAAACGTTAATTCTGTCATTAATACACGCCAACTTAAGCCTGTAGCCAGTGAGATATAATATAAACTCACACCATTAGCATAAAGAGTTTTAGCCATTTCAAGTTTCGACTGCAAAACAATATCTTTCAAATTTAACCTCATTAATAACGCTCGACGAGATAAAATTTATGCTAATTAATTTCTACAGCCAAGAAGTGACACTTAAAGCCGGAATTAGACTCGCTAAACACCTTCCGCCAACCGATCCACTATTTATAGGTATTGGTCTTTATTCTCCCGGTCTTATGCCGATCAGATATAGATGTACCGTGACGGCATCTGTATAATCCCCCGATTACGAGCAATGTACAGTATAAGAAAATGGCAAAAATTGGTTTTATATCACTAGGTTGTCCGAAAAACCTCGTCGATTCTGAGCGCATCCTGACCGAACTTCGTACCGAAGGCTATGATGTTGTGCCAAGCTACGACGACGCGGATATGGTTATCGTTAACACCTGCGGCTTTATCGACAGCGCGGTTCAGGAGTCCCTGGAAGCAATCGGTGAAGCGTTGAACGAAAACGGCAAGGTGATCGTTACCGGCTGTCTGGGCGCGAAAGTCGATCAGATCCGTGAAGTCCACCCGAAAGTGCTGGAAATCACCGGTCCGCACAGCTATGAACAGGTTCTGGAGCACGTTCACCACTATGTGCCAAAACCAAAGCATAACCCGTTCCAGAGTCTGGTTCCTGAGCAGGGCGTCAAGCTGACTCCGCGCCATTATGCCTATCTGAAAATTTCTGAAGGCTGCAACCACCGCTGCACGTTCTGCATTATTCCCTCAATGCGTGGCGATCTGGTGAGCCGTCCGATCGGCGACGTTCTCAGCGAAGCCAAGCGTCTGGTAGATGCGGGCGTGAAAGAGATACTGGTCATTTCTCAGGATACCTCCGCGTACGGCGTGGATGTGAAGCATCGCACCGGTTTCCATAACGGCGAGCCGGTCAAAACCAGCATGGTTGATTTGTGCGAACAGTTATCAAAACTGGGGATCTGGACGCGTCTGCATTACGTCTATCCCTACCCGCACGTTGATGACGTAATCCCGCTGATGGCGGAAGGTAAAATCCTGCCGTATCTGGACATCCCGCTGCAGCATGCCAGCCCGCGTATTCTTAAACTGATGAAACGCCCAGGCTCCGTGGACAGACAGCTGGCGCGCATCAAACAGTGGCGTGAAATCTGCCCTGAACTGACGCTGCGCTCCACTTTCATTGTTGGTTTCCCGGGTGAAACGGAAGAAGACTTCCAGATGTTGCTCGACTTCCTGAAGGAAGCGCGTCTGGATCGCGTGGGCTGCTTTAAATACAGCCCGGTAGAAGGCGCTGGCGCTAATGACCTGCCGGATCAAATCCCGGAAGAGGTGAAAGAAGAACGCTGGAATCGCTTTATGCAATTGCAACAGCAGATCTCTGCTGAACGTTTGCAGGAGAAAGTGGGCCGCGAGATTCTGGTCATCGTTGATGAAGTTGACGAAGAAGGCGCAATTGGTCGTAGCATGGCTGATGCTCCGGAAATCGACGGCGCGGTATATCTGAATGGTGAAACCAAGGTGAAACCTGGCGATATCATCCGCGTGAAAGTCGAAAACGCAGATGAATACGATCTGTGGGGCACCCGCGTTTAATTAAGCGCAACCCAACGTAGGCCGGATAAGGCATTTATGCCGCATCCGGCAATGCCTGATGGCGACGCTGAAGCGTCTTATCAGGCCTACGGTTTACCCTTTTATTTTCGGGTCCAGCGCGTCGCGCAGACCATCTCCCAGTAAGTTAAACGCCAGCACCGTCAGGAATATCGCTACCGCCGGGAAAATCGCCACGTGCGGCGCGATCACCATATCAGCGCGCGCTTCATTAAGCATTGCCCCCCACTCAGGCGTTGGCGGCTGTGCGCCTAATCCCAGAAATGACAGGCTCGCGGCAGAGATGATCGACGTGCCAATTCGCATGGTAAAAAAGACCACGATCGATGAAACCGTACCCGGCAGGATATGGTTAAAAATGATGGTCGTATCGCTGGCACCAATACTGCGCGCAGACTCAATAAACGTCTGTTGCTTCAGCACCAGCGTATTCCCGCGCACCAGGCGCGCGAAGGCCGGAATGGAGAAAATGGCCACGGCAATAATCACGTTCGCAATACCGCTGCCCAGCACGGCGACCACGGCTATCGCCAGCAATATCCCCGGAAAGGCGAACAGCACATCGCAGATTCGCATAATCAGTCGATCCCACCAGCCTTCGTAGTATCCCGCCAGCAGACCCAGCACTGTGCCAATCGCCGCGCCAATAAACACGGCAAAGACCCCTGCCGCCAGCGAGATTTGCGCGCCAACCAGCACGCGGCTAAAGATATCCCGTCCCAGTGAGTCAACGCCAAACCAGTGCAGCATCGACGGTCCATCATTCAAACGGTCATAATCGAAGTAATTCTCGGCATCAAATGGCGTCAGCCAGCGGGCAAAAATCGCCAGCATGATCAGGAGCAATACAAACAATCCAGCGAACATCGCCATGTGCTGTCGACGGAAACGACGCCAGAACTCATGCCACGGTGTGCGTATCTGCTCTGGCTTAACAAGAGGCATCGCATTTAAAATCGCCTGTCGGCGCCAGTTAAAAAATCGCATCCTTACTTGTACCTGATAGCCGGATTAATGGCGGCGTAGAGCACATCCACCACTAAGTTAATAAGAATAAATTCCAGAGAAAACAACAGTACCTCAGCCTGAATCACCGGGTAGTCGCGCATTTCGACGGAGTCCACCAACAGTCGCCCAAGCCCAGGCCAGTTGAACACCTTCTCAACCACAATAGAGCCGCCGAGCAAAAAGCCAAACTGTAGCCCCATCATGGTGACAACCGGGATCATCGCATTACGCAGACCATGTTTTAACACCACCCAGGTTTCACTCACCCCTTTAGCCCGCGCGGTGCGCATATAGTCTTCGCTGAGCACATCCACGAACGAGGCGCGAGTAAACCGTGCTAACACCGCAGCCACCGCCGCGCCCAGCGTAATAGACGGGAGGATATAGTGCAGCCAGGTGTCGGCGCCAACGGTGGGTAACCAACCGAGCTCAACGGAGAATATCTGCATCAGCAGCATGCCGAGCGCAAACGCCGGGAACGAGATCCCGGTGACCGCCAGCGTCATACTCAATCTGTCCGGCCAGCGATTGCGCCATACGGCAGCAATAATCCCCGCTGTCATGCCGAACAATACCGCCCACGCCATACTGGCAATAGTCAGCCATAGTGATGGCATAAAACGGCTGGCTATCTCTTCGGAAACCGGGCGACGAGAAACCATCGAGGTCCCAAAATCGCCTTGCAACACGTTGGTCATGTAATGCCAGAACTGAACATGCAGCGGCTGGTCCAGACCCAGCTGCTTGCGCACCAGTTCGATCACCTCAGCGTCAGCTTCCGGTCCTGCAATCAGCCGGGCCGGATCGCCGGGTAGCAGGTGAACAAATAAAAATACCAGCACCGCAACAATCAACAGAGTTGGAATCAACCCCAGCAGGCGCTTGAAAACATAGTTAAGCATCACGCTCCCTTCGCCGGCCCCTACGCTTCGGGGCCGAATGAATAGCTTATTTTAAATCCGCATCATCAAAGCTAAATCCGGTATCCGGCATGATCCAGAATCCGGTCAACCTGGTGCTGTGCGCCGAAATCAGTTTTTCCACTACCAGCGGGATCCACGGCGACTCTTTCCAGATAATATCCTGCGCATCTTTGTACAGCTTCGCTTTCTGCGCTGGATCGTTGGTTTGCAAAGCCGCAGCGAGATCACTGTCCACCTGCTTATTGCTGTAGAACGCCGTGTTAAACAGGGTTGGCGGCCAGTTTTGTGATGCAAACAGCGGCGACAGCGCCCAGTCCGCTTCGCCTGTAGACGCAGACCAGCCGGTGTAGAACATCCGCACTCCGCTCTCTTTCTGCGCTTTACCTTCAACTTCCGCCGCACGCTGACCAGCGTCCATCGCCGTTACCTGAGCCTTAATGCCAACCTGCGCCAGCTGCTGCTGGGTAAATTGCAACACTTTCTGTGCAGTACTGTGGTTATGCGAAGACCACAGCGTGGTGGTAAAACCATTAGGGTAGCCTGCTTCTTTCAGCAGTTCGCGCGCTTTCGCCGGGTCGTACGGCCATGGCGTATAGCTTTGCGCATAGGCTATCGACGGTGGGAGAACGCCGGTTGCCGGCGTCGCGTAACCGGCAAAAGCCACTTTCACCAGCGCCTGGCGGTTGATGGCATAATTCAGAGCTTCACGCACCTTCGGGTTGTCGAACGGTTTTTGCGTGACGTTCATGCTGATATAACGCTGCATAATAGACGGACTGGCCACCAGTTCCAGGTTTTTGTTCTTCGCCAGTAACGCCGCCTGCTCGTAAGGGATTGGGAAGGCAAACTGCGCTTCCCCGGTCTGTAACATGGCCGCACGCGTGTTGTTGTCGGTCACTGGACGCCAGGTGATCGTATCCAGCTTTGGCAGGCCTTGCTGCCAGTAGCCCGTGAACTTCTTAACCTTCACAAAATCCGTCTGATTCCAGGTATCAAGCTGATACGGTCCGGTGCCGACAGGATGAAAGCCGATCTCCTTGCCGTATTTCTCCAGCGCGGCGGGAGAAATCATCGCTGTTGCCGGGTGCGCCAGAATATTGATGAATGCCGAGAACGGTTGCTTCAGCGTAATCTTCACCGTCGATGGGTCGACAACCTCGGTTTTATCAATATTCTTATACAGGTTGTAGCGTTTCAGATGGTTTTCCGGATTACTGGCCCGATCGAGGTTAGCTTTGACCGCATCGGCGTTGAAATCAGTTCCATCCTGAAACTTCACGCCCTGACGCAGCTTAAGGGTGTAAGTCAGGCCATCATCAGAAACCGTATAACTCTCCGCCAGCACATTTTTCAGCTTCATCTCTTTATCAAGGCCAAACAGTCCTTGATAAAACGACTTTGCTACCGCCTGCGACAACGTGTCGTTTGCGTCATAGGGGTCGAGCGTGGTGAAGTTAGATCCCACTGCCACCACCACGTCTTTGGCGGCCCAGCCCGGTGCGGCGGCCAGCGCCGAGGCCACTCCCACAGCAACCAGCCATTTTCGAGCAACAATTTTTGTCATGTTATTCTCCTTGAACCCTGTCTGCCTGTTATAAACGCGAAAGCGCATTTTCTTGTTGTGGACGCGCTACATAATGCCCCGGGCCAACTAACTGTAATGACACGGGGGAAATCTCTTCGCCGCGCTTGCGGATATTGCTGGGGATATCATCCGACAACAGCACGCGCTGGGGGCGATGATGTGATGGATCGGCAACGGGTACTGCCGCCATTAGTTTGCGCGTATACGGATGCTGTGGATTTTCAAATACCGCCCGCCGGGTGCCGATCTCGACGATCTGCCCCAGATACATCACCGCCACACGGTGACTGATCCGCTCCACTACCGCCATATCGTGGGAAATAAACAGATATGAGATCCCCATTTCGCGCTGCAGGTCGAGCAACAGGTTGATAATTTGCCCACGAATCGAGACATCCAGAGCCGAGACCGACTCATCGGCAATGATCACCTTGGGATTGAGCGCCAAAGCCCGGGCAATGCAGATACGCTGACGCTGACCGCCGGAAAACTCGTGCGGATAGCGCCAGGCATGCTCAGGGAGCAATCCTACGCGCTCCAGCAGCCAGGCAACCCGTTTTGCCGCCGCATCACCTTGCAGTAATCCATGCACCCGTAACGGCTCTAAAATGGAATATCCCACCGTCTGGCGAGGATCGAGCGATGCATAAGGGTCCTGGAAGATAAACTGAATATCCCGGCGCAGCGGCTGCAGTTTGCTGGCGGCCAGGGTATCAATACGCTGTCCGTTGAAGATGATCTCTCCACGCTGAGACTCAACCAGGCGCAACAACGCCCGCCCGGTGGTGGACTTGCCGCAGCCCGACTCGCCCACCAGCGAGAGCGTTTCTCCTGGCCACAGGTCAAAGCTAACGTTTTCCACCGCGTGCACCTCACGGGTTACCCGGTTAAGAATGCCGCTGCGCAGAGGAAAACGCGTCACCAGATTGCGCACCCGTAGGATAGGCTCGCCTTCAACCACGGTGTCCTGCTCGGTTTGCGGTTCGACATGACTGGGATCGTGTAAAGAAATAAGTGGAAAACGGCGCGGATACGCTTGTCCGCTCATGGAGCCAAGCTGCGGTACGGCTGCCAGCAGCGCTTTAGTATAGGGATGCTGGGGAGCATGAAAGATCTGCTCAACGCTACCGGTTTCTACCGCCTCACCCTGATACATCACCAGCACACGGTCGGCAATATCCGCCACCACCCCCATATCGTGGGTAATAAAGATCACCCCCATCGACATATCCTGTTGCAACACTTTTATCAGTTGCAGGATCTGCGCCTGAATAGTGACATCCAGCGCGGTGGTCGGCTCATCGGCAATCAGTACCGCAGGGCGGCACGACAGCGCCATAGCGATCATCACGCGCTGGCGCATGCCGCCGGAAAGCTGGTGTGGATAGCGCGATAAAATCGCCTTCGCCTCAGGAATACGGACCTGATCGAGCATCCGTTTAGCTTCCAGCATCGCCTCTTCATGACTGGCCCCCTGGTGTAAGCGGATAGACTCGGCGATCTGCTCACCCACGGTAAACACCGGATTAAGCGATGTCATTGGCTCCTGAAAGATCATCGCGATATCCGCGCCGCGCACGTGGCGCATCTGTGATGCGCTCTGTTCACCCAGCTCTATCACCTGGCGGTTGCGGCGGCGGAGTAGCATTTCATCACAGCTCACCTCGCCGCCAGCCTGTTCAATCAGACGCATCAGCGACAAAGCCGTGACCGACTTTCCTGAACCGGACTCGCCAACTATCGCCAACGTTTCGCCACGCTTGAGGCGAAATGACAGATTACGCACCGCACTGACGCGCTGCTGTTCCTGTTCAAAGGTAATGTTCAGGTTGCTCACTGCCAGTACGTCACTGGCGTCAAGCTCATCGCTGTGTGGCAACGGTATCTCCTTTTTCCCGATAAATACCGGTGGTTGGCGTATCGCCCGCGTATCCCCAGGCACGGTACATGCCTTCACTATTAAACGGTAAAGCGACGTTACCCTCATGATCGATAGCAATTAAGCCACCGCTGCCGCCCAGCGCCGGTAATTTTTCCATCACCACACGCTCGCACGCCTCAGATAAACTCAGGCCGCCGTAGTCCATCAACGCCGCAATGTCATAAGCCGCCAGCGCACGAATAAAGACTTCTCCGGTTCCGGTGCAGGAAACTGCCACGTTGGCGTTATTGGCATAACAGCCGGCACCAACCAGTGGACTGTCACCCACCCGGCCCGGCAATTTGTTGGTCATCCCGCCGGTCGATGTCGCCGCCGCCAGATTACCAAACATGTCCAGCGCGACCGCCCCCACGGTACCCATTTTGTTATTTTCATCCAGTGGGGTAGCGTTATGATCCAGCATCGTTTCACCCGTCGTTCGCACCGCCAGCAATTGAGCGTAGCGTTCTGGCGTCGAGAAAATATCCGCCGAAACGCGCTCCATACCCTGCGCAATAGCAAAATTCTCTGCCCCCTCACCAATCATCATCACGTGTGGGCTGTGTTCCATCACCAGGCGTGCCGCGAGAACTGGATTTCGCAGATGGCTTACCCCCGCGACGGCTCCCGCTTGCAGGGTATTACCGTCCATCACGCAGGCGTCCAGCTCATGGGTTTCATCACGGGTATATACTGCGCCAATTCCGGCATTAAACAGCGGGCACTCTTCCAGCAGACGCACGGCCTCGGTCACCACATCCAGTGCTCTACGCCCCTCTTCGAGCATCCGCTGACCGGTTTCGACGATATCGGACAGCGCCTGTATGTAGCGCAACTCCTGCTCCTGGCTCAGCTGCGCGCGGGTAATAGCCCCAGCACCGCCATGAATTGCAATAACTGCTTTACCCATTTTTTCGTCCATTAAGGTGACTGGTTCCGGGGGTTATAAATATCAGAATTTCGGTGACTTATTGATTCGATTTTTGAATATAGAAAGATGCAGACGTCATGTAAAGGTAAAGGCCTGCACCTCATAATCGATACCATCAGGTCATACAGATAGAGTAAACAGGAATGAGATCCCCGACGACATTGAATAGCCTATTCAAGCAGATCGGTAATCTCTTTTTTTGCATAAAACACAAATCGTTGTACTGACGGCATAGATTCAGCCCAGTTCGTTTTGGTTAACCCCAGATATTCCGAACATGCAGCTTGCAGCGTGTCAGCATGCTCAACGGGCAATTGCGGCATGAGCCACGACGCGGCCTCATCCTTTGCGACAATATCGCCAGTAACGACGCTGTACCAGATACGCGCCAAAGCCAGCATGATATTGCGCTCATCACCCTCTACATCTGCCGGTTTTTGCCACTGTTCAAGGGTATGTCGAAACGTTTCCAATACATCATTGGCAGGAATGGCGTTGAATAATATATCAGCGGGTTCACCGAATAATGGTACGCTGGCGCGCCGGGCCTGGGTCAGCAAAATGGCAAGATCAGGATCCGCCAGCGCCGGTTCAAATACGCCGGCACCAATATCATCACGCAACCACTCACCAAATTGCATTTCTCTGACGGGTGGGAATCGCCACGGCACGATCTGCGAGAACAGAACAACGGTGACTTCCAGCGCGCGGTAACGTTCTGAGGTCCCGGGCTGCGCTGAAATGGTCAGCAATTTCCGCATTACGGTTTCTCTTAACCGGGCATCCATTGGTTCCCGTATGGTGACCAACAAATCGATGTCGCTTTGAGGTTTTAAACCGCTTTCGACAGCAGAACCATACAGATGAATAGCAACGAGATTCTCCTCGAAAACCTGGCGGATGAGCGCGCTGGCTGCATTCACCTGTCGTCGAATTGCCTCCGGGATAGTAGTAGCCATTTAGCCCCCTGGGGAAAAGAGCGGAAATATTGAGTCTATACTGCATTGTTCCTGTGTCGCTATCCTCTGGCATAAAACCTTGATCAGATCTGATTCTAAGCCTGAGGTAGCATACTGTCCGCGGCCATTTTCTGACATAATGGCCGGATTCGATTTTGCCCCGCAGGAGTCTTCTCATGGAATTTACCGCCGGACTGATGCCGCTTGAAACGGCTCTCTCTCAGATGCTGTCGCGTATTACCCCGCTCACCGCCGTCGAAACACTGCCGCTGGTTCAATGTTTTGGCCGTATCCTGGCCGCCGACGTCGTTTCCCCCATTGATGTACCGGGATTCGATAACTCGGCAATGGATGGCTATGCGGTGCGATTAGATGATTTACGCTCGGGTCTGCCGCTTGCGGTAGCAGGCAAAGCCTTTGCCGGACAGCCTTTTCACGGCGAATGGCCCGCGGGGACCTGTATCCGCATCATGACCGGCGCCCCGGTGCCTGCCGGTTGTGAAGCAGTGGTCATGCAGGAACAAACGGAACAAACCGACGACGGTGTGCGTTTTACCGCCGAAGTCCGCAGTGGACAAAATATTCGTCTGCGCGGTGAAGATATTGCGAACGGTGCAGTCGTCTTCCCCGCCGGGACCCGCCTGACAACCGCCGAACTCCCGGTTCTGGCCTCGCTCGGAATTGCTGATGTGCCTGTTGTGCGCAAAGTCCGCGTGGCGTTGTTTTCCACTGGTGATGAACTGCAACTGCCGGGTCAACCGCTGGGCGACGGACAGATTTATGACACCAACCGTCTGGCCGTTCACCTGATGCTGCAACAGTTGGGCTGCGAGGTGATCAACCTGGGGATTATTCGCGACGATCCCAACGCCCTGCGCGCGGCGTTTATTGAAGCCGACAGCCAGGCCGATGTCGTTATCAGCTCCGGTGGCGTTTCTGTCGGTGAAGCGGATTACACCAAAACCATTCTGGAAGAGTTGGGAGAAATTGCCTTCTGGAAGCTGGCCATCAAACCGGGCAAACCGTTTGCCTTTGGCAAACTAAGCAACAGTTGGTTTTGCGGTCTGCCGGGTAACCCGGTATCAGCAGCCCTCACCTTTTATCAACTGGTGCAACCAATGCTGGCGAAACTCAGCGGCAACACGGGCTGTGGGTTGCCTCCTCGCCAACGCGTGCGCACCGCGTCACGTCTGAAGAAAACGCCAGGACGTCTGGATTTTCAACGTGGCGTATTGCAGCGCACCGCAGAAGGCGAACTGGAAGTCACCACCACCGGACACCAGGGTTCGCATATTTTTAGCTCCTTTAGCCTCGGCAACTGTTTTATCGTGCTGGAACGCGATCGCGGCAACGTTGAAGCCGGAGAGTGGGTTGAAGTCGAGCCGTTTAACGCGCTGTTTGGAGGCCTGTAATGGCGGAACTCAGCGACCAGGAGATGATGCGCTATAACCGGCAAATCATTCTGCGCGGCTTCGATTTTGAAGGCCAGGAAGCGCTCAAGGAGGCGCGGGTACTGGTCGTTGGTCTGGGGGGACTTGGTTGCGCCGCGACCCAATACCTGGCAGGCGCAGGCATCGGGCATTTAACGCTGCTCGACTTTGACACCGTTTCCGTGTCGAACCTCCAGCGCCAGACGCTGCACAGCGATGCAACCGTAGGGCAACCGAAAGTGCTGTCCGCCCGCGACGCGCTGGCGCGGATTAACCCTTATATCGCCATTACGCCAGTGAATGCGCTGCTGGATGATAGCGAAATTCACGCGCTGATCGCCGAACACGATTTGGTGCTGGACTGTACGGATAACGTCAGTATCCGCAATCAGCTTAATGCCGGATGCTTTAGCGCAAAGGTTCCGCTGGTTTCCGGGGCGGCAATCCGCATGGAAGGGCAAATTACCATCTTTACCTATCAGGAAGGCGAACCCTGCTACCGTTGCCTGAGCCGCCTGTTCGGTGAAAATGCCCTCACCTGCGTAGAGGCTGGCGTAATGGCTCCCCTAATCGGCGTGATCGGCTCGTTACAGGCTATGGAAGCCATTAAATTATTGGCAAACTACGGTAAACCCGCATCTGGAAAAATCGTCATGTACGACGCCATGACCTGCCAGTTTCGCGAAATGAAGCTGATGCGTAACCCTGGCTGTGAGGTGTGCGGGCAATAACTGTAAGCCCCGGCGGCATTTATTTTCCGGGGCTGTACTAACATACATTCAATGCGTCAAAGATTTAATATCTTCCTCTGATAGCCCGGTGATTCTCACGATAAGCTCCCGTGGAAGACCATCGGCCAGCATTGAGTGGGCAATGCGCTGCGCTTCCTCACGGCGACCTTCAACCCGGCCTTGACGCATGCCTTCCCGTAGCCCCTTTCGCTGCCCTGCCCTACGTATTTTTTCGACAATATTCATTGTACGCTCCTTGTGTTCGGGTACCTGCTGCGCCAGCTTACGCATAAATCGCCCAAAGCGCGGTTTGTGACCATGCTGGATCAGCAGATAATTAAACAGCGCTTTTAGCTGGCTGTCATTAGCACATCCTGTAACCATCAGCGTAGCCAGATTGTCCACCAGTCCTAATAAATCGCGCTGGCGGATATGCTTTTGAATCAGTTCCAGCAGTGCGATACGCCGGTGCTGCATAATTTCTTCATCCGGGACCACGGTAATATCCACCAATGGAAATGCCGACAGATAAAGCTGACGCGCCAGGAGCGGATTATCAAACTCATCCAGCCAGCATAAAGAGAAGGGATAAGGCGTATCGACGCCATGATAAAACAGCATCGGCACGACTAATGGTAAGCGGGTATGCCCAGCGTCAAGGTGGCTTTGCATTGCCGCTATCGCATAACGCATCAGGCGAAACGACATATGCGCATCAGGACGACTTTGATGTTCAATCACGACATAGATATAACCCTCCCCTTCACTGGTTTTCATCGACCAAAGCACATCTGAATAATATGCGCGTAAGTTTTCTTCAATAAAACTGGCGGGTTGCAGTTCTAACGTCGCCAGATCGCAAAGCGAACGTAGCGTGGGAGGAAGATGAATTTCAATAAAATCACGGGCTGTTGCAGGGTATTTTAAAAATGTTTTAAACAGCGCATCGTGCGGTGTGGCTGTAGGTGTTTTTTTCATGGCGGTCCGTCAACTGATAAACATGATGACGTGACTGTACCCGTCGCGATGACGGGCCGCATGCAGGCTTTACCGGTTTTACGAGGGCGATTCGCAGTTTATTGCACCTAACTGCAACAGATTCATTTTAACGGAACCACCTACGCAAATATGCCGGAGTAATCCGGCATAAAACTAGATTGACGTGCGACCGAATGCGCTCTGCCAGTCGTGCTCGAACTTCGCTACGGCAGCATCAACGGCCGGAGAACTAATCATCTGCTGAGCGACATCCAGCGGCAGCGTGATGGATTCGCAGCCTGCCAGCAGGCAATCCAGCGCCTGACGCGGCGTTTTGAAGCTGGCTGCCAGTACTTTGGCGTGCGGCGCATGCATGTTCAGTAAGGTTTGCAGATCGGTCACCGTCTGAATACCATCTCCCCCCTGCGCATCCACGCGGTTTACATATGGCGCAACATATTCCGCTCCTGCCAGCGCCGCTAACAGCCCTTGAGCAGCACCGTATACCGCGGTACCCAGCGTCGGGATCCCTTCTTCTTTCAATAGTTTAATTGCCGCCAGACCTTCTGCCGTCACCGGTACTTTGACCACGATATCCGCGATAATTGCCCGCAGTTTACGCGCATCATTGACCATGCCTTCGGCGGTCGTCGCCATCACCTGTGCAAACAGCCGGCCTTGTCCCCCCATCGCTTCCTGCAGTTGCGGCAGCAACACTTCCAGCCTCTCTTTACCAGCCGCCACAATACTCGGGTTAGTGGTCACCCCGGCCAACGGAAAAATACGCGCCAGAGCTTTGACAGCGGCAACATCCGACGTATCTAAATAGAGTTCCATAACCTTTCCTCAAACGAATAATTAGCATGAATAAAAGGTAGCACGGCGAAACCTCACGGTTAGTTGACGCACGTCAATATAACTTTCATTCGAAAGTAATTTAATCTTTATACGAAAGAAAAGAGGCCGCTTATGATTTTCAATATCCAGCGCTATTCCACGCATGATGGCCCCGGTATCCGTACCGTTGTGTTCCTTAAGGGATGCTCCCTGGGCTGTCGTTGGTGTCAGAATCCGGAAAGCCGCGCCCGCACACAGGACCTGCTCTACGACGCACGTTTGTGTCTGGACGGTTGCGATCTCTGTGCTCAGGCTGCACCTGCGGTGATTGAGCGGGCGCTGAGCGGTCTGCTTATTTATCGCGAAAAACTGACCGATGGCGATTTCGCCGGGCTGACGGACTGCTGTCCAACCCAGGCGCTGAGCGTCTGCGGAGAGGTAAAAAGCGTGGACGACATCATGGCGACCGTACTGCGTGATAAACCGTTTTACGATCGTAGCGGTGGCGGGCTCACCCTCTCCGGTGGCGAACCGTTTATGCAGCCAGAACTGGCGGCAGAATTATTCAAAGCCAGCCACGACGCGGGCATTCATACGGCGGTCGAAACCTGTCTGCATGTGCCGTGGAAGTATATCGAGCCGTCATTACCTTACATTGATCTGTTCCTGGCCGATTTAAAACATGTCGCCGACGCGCCGTTTAAACAGTGGACCGATGGCAGTGCCTCTCGTGTATTAGACAATCTGAAAAAATTGGCCGCTGCGGGTAAAAAAATGATTATCCGCGTACCGCTGATTCAGGGTTTCAACGCTGACGAAGCCGCCATCCAGGCTATTACCGATTTTGCTGCCGACGAGCTTCACGTCGGGGAGATCCATTTTTTGCCCTATCACACCCTGGGCATCAATAAATACCACTTACTCAGTCAACCCTACAACGCACCGGATAAACCGCTTGAGGCGCCAGCTCTGCTCGAATTTGCTCAGCAGTATGCCCGCCATAAAGGTTTAACCGCGACCCTACGAGGATAATCGCCATGACCACTCTGAAACTGGACACACTCAGCGACCGTATCAAAGCGCATAAAACAGCCCTGATCCACATCGTGAAGCCGCCGGTTTGTACCGAGCGCGCCCAGCACTATACCGAGATGTATCAACAACATCTGGATAAGCCGATCCCGGTACGCCGCGCGTTAGCGCTGGCCCATCATCTGGCGGAACGCACCATCTGGATCAAGCATGACGAACTGATTATCGGTAACCAGGCGAGCGAAGTGCGCGCCGCACCGATCTTCCCGGAATACACCGTCTCCTGGATTGAAAAAGAGATCGATGACCTCGCCGACAGGCCGGGCGCAGGCTTCTCAGTAAGTGAAGAGAACAAACGCGTATTGCACGAGGTGTGCCCGTGGTGGCGCGGCCAGACCGTACAGGATCGCTGCTACGGGATGTTCACCGATGAGCAGAAAGGTCTGCTGGAAACCGGCATTATCAAAGCCGAAGGCAACATGACCTCCGGCGACGCACACCTGGCGGTGAACTTCCCGCTGCTGCTGGAAAAAGGTCTCGACGGACTGCGTCACAAAGTCGATGAACGTCGCTCCCGTATCAATCTGACTTGTCTGGAAGACCTCCATGGCGATCAGTTCCTGAAAGCGATAGATATCGTGCTGGAAGCCGTCAGTCTGCACATTGAGCGCTTTGCCACGCTGGCACGCAAAATGGCATCCACGGAGACCCGCGCCAGCCGCCGCGAGGAACTGCTGACCATGGCGGAAAACTGCGATGTGATCGCCCATGAGCCGCCAAAAACGTTCTGGCAGGCGCTGCAGTTGTGCTACTTCATCCAGTTGATCCTGCAAATTGAATCGAACGGCCATTCAGTGTCGTTTGGTCGCATGGACCAGTATCTCTATCCTTTCTACCGTCGTGATGTGGAGCTGAATCAGACGCTGGATCGCGAGCACGCCATTGAGCTGCTGCACAGCTGCTGGCTGAAGCTGCTGGAAGTGAACAAAATCCGCTCCGGTTCCCACTCCAAAGCATCGGCGGGCAGCCCGCTGTATCAGAACGTGACCATTGGCGGACAGAATCTGGTTAACGGTCAGGCGGTGGATGCCGTCAACCCGCTCTCTTACGCCATTCTGGAATCCTGCGGTCGCCTGCGCTCTACTCAGCCTAACCTGAGCGTGCGCTATCACGCGGGGATGAGTAACGATTTCCTTGATGCCTGTGTGCAGGTCATTCGCTGCGGCTTCGGGATGCCAGCCTTTAACAACGATGAAATCGTCATACCTGAATTTATAAAGCTTGGTATTGAACCGCAGGACGCCTATGACTATGCGGCCATTGGTTGCATCGAAACCGCCGTTGGCGGCAAATGGGGCTACCGTTGTACCGGCATGAGCTTTATTAACTTTGCCCGCGTGATGCTGGCGGCGCTGGAAGGCGGACGCGATGCCACCAGCGGCAAAGTCTTCCTGCCGCAGGAAAAAGCGCTCTCGGCTGGCAACTTCAACAATTTCGATGAAGTGATGGACGCCTGGGATACACAGATTCGCTACTACACCCGTAAATCCATTGAAATCGAGTATGTCGTTGACACCATGCTGGAAGAGAACGTACACGATATTCTCTGTTCGGCGCTGGTAGACGACTGTATCGAACGCGCGAAAAGCATTAAGCAAGGCGGCGCGAAGTATGACTGGGTATCAGGTTTGCAGGTGGGTATCGCCAACCTCGGCAACAGCCTGGCGGCTGTGAAGAAACTGGTCTTCGATCAAGGCGCTATCGGCCAGCAGCAATTGGCTGCAGCACTGGCTGATGATTTTGACGGTCTGACCCACGAGCAATTACGTCAACGACTGATCAACGGCGCGCCGAAGTACGGCAACGATGACGATTCCGTTGATACACTGCTGGCCCGCGCTTATCAGACTTATATCGATGAACTGAAACAGTATCATAATCCACGTTATGGTCGCGGTCCGGTTGGCGGCAATTACTACGCCGGGACCTCTTCTATCTCCGCAAACGTGCCGTTTGGCGCGGCAACCATGGCAACGCCGGATGGCCGTAAAGCTCACACCCCGCTGGCTGAAGGCGCAAGTCCGGCTTCCGGGACGGACCATCTCGGCCCGACGGCGGTGATTGGCTCGGTGGGTAAACTGCCGACCGGTTCCATTCTCGGCGGCGTGTTGTTAAACCAGAAGCTGAATCCGGCCACGCTGGAGAATGAATCAGATAAGCAAAAACTGATGATCCTGCTGCGCACCTTCTTTGAAGAGCACAAAGGCTGGCATATTCAGTACAACATTGTGTCCCGTGAAACGCTGCTGGAAGCAAAAAAACACCCGGATCAATACCGTGACCTGGTGGTGCGTGTCGCAGGCTATTCCGCCTTCTTCACCGCCCTGTCTCCGGATGCACAGGACGATATCATCGCCCGTACTGAACACATGTTGTAACTCCCCCGCCCGGTGGCGCTGACGCTTATCCGGCCTACAACTGCTCTCCCCTTAGCCGGGTAAGGCGAAGCTGCCACCCGGCCTTTTACTTTCATTCGAAATTAAATTTGTGCTTCAGGTCACATTGTTATTAGAATGTTTCTGGTCGCAGTTATGAGCCAGGAGCAAGTATGACCATCAAAGTTATCGTCACCGATATGGACGGAACTTTTCTCGACGACGCCAAGAAATACGATCGTGCACGTTTTATGGCGCAGTATCAGGAACTGAAAAAACGAGATATTGAATTTGTCGTGGCCAGCGGCAACCAGTATTTCCAGCTGATCTCCTTTTTCCCGGAGCTTAAAGACGAAATATCGTTTGTCGCTGAGAATGGCGCGCTGGTTTATGAGCATGGCAAGCAGCTGTTTCACGGCGAGCTTACCCGTCACGAATCACGCATTGTTATTGGCGAACTCCTCAAAGACAAGCAGCTCAATTTTGTTGCCTGTGGTCTGCAAAGCGCCTACGTCAGTGAGAATGCTCCTGAGTCTTTCGTGGCATTGATGTCGAAACACTACCATCGCCTGAAACCGGTGAAGGATTATCAGGACATTGATGATGTGCTGTTTAAGTTTTCGCTGAACTTACCCGACCAACAAATCCCGTTGGTTATCGATCACCTGCATACCGCTCTGGATGGCATAATGAAGCCCGTCACCAGCGGCTTTGGGTTTATCGATTTGATTATTCCGGGCTTACATAAAGCCAACGGTATCAGCCGCCTGCTGAAACGCTGGAACCTGTCTCCACAAAACGTCGTCGCCATTGGCGATAGCGGCAACGATGCAGAAATGCTGAAAATGGCGCATTACTCTTTCGCCATGGCCAATGCGGCAGAGAGCATTAAAGCGATTGCCCGCTATCAGACCGACGACAATAACCATCAGGGCGCGCTGAACGTGATTCAGGCGGTGCTGGATAACACCTCTCCTTTTAACGTCTGATCCTGCTAACCGGGGCGTGCTCCGGTTTTTCACTCTTTATTCATTCCGTGCCCACCATCAAGTTTTTAAACTTGCATTAACTTATTTTTAACTTATATTGCATGTGTAAGTTAAATAAGTTTCGAATGAAAGTTAATGCGAGGTGGTTATGGCTTTTACGTTTACCAGCGACACATTGCCCGCCGATCACAAAGCGGCAATCCGTCAGATGAAACAGCAACTGCGGGCACAGCTTGGGGATGTTCAGTTGATTTTCAATCAGCTGAGCGATGCCATTGCCACTCGCGTGGCGGAAATCAACGCCCTCAAAGCGCAAGGCTCCCCGGTTTGGCCAACGTTGTCCTATGCGGATATCAAAGCGGGACGCGTAAGCGCCGAGCAGCGTGAAGAGATTAAGCGTCGCGGATGCGCGGTCATTAAGGGGCATTTCCCCCGCGAACAGGCACTGGCATGGGACCAGTCGATGCTCGATTACCTGGATCGCAACCATTTTGATGAGGTCTACAAAGGCCCCGGTGATAACTTTTTTGGCACCCTCAGCGCATCCCGCCCGGAGATCTACCCCATCTACTGGTCCCAGGCGCAGATGCAGGCCCGCCAGAGCGAAGAAATGGCCAATGCGCAGTCATTCCTTAATCGCCTGTGGACGTTTACAAGCGACGGGAAACAATGGTTTAACCCGGACGTCAGCGTCATCTATCCTGACCGCATACGCCGTCGTCCGCCGGGAACAACGTCCAAAGGGCTGGGCGCGCATACGGATTCCGGCGCGCTGGAGCGTTGGCTTTTGCCGGCATATCAGCAGGTCTTTGCGAATGTTTTCAATGGCAAGCTGGAAGATTATGATCCCTGGCAGGCGGCGCATCGCACAGAAGTTGAAGAGTATACGGTAGATAACACCACCAAATGTTCAGTATTTCGTACCTTCCAGGGCTGGACGGCGCTGTCCGATATGCTGCCAGGTCAGGGATTGTTGCACGTAGTCCCGATTCCTGAGGCGATGGCCTATGTGCTGCTACGTCCATTGCTGGACGATGTGCCGGAAGATGAACTGTGCGGCGTCGCGCCCGGCAGAGTTCTGCCGATTTCCACGCAATGGCATCCGCTGCTGATAGAGGCGTTAACCAGTATTCCGCAACTGGACGCCGGAGACTCCGTCTGGTGGCATTGCGATGTGATCCACTCCGTCGCGCCGGTGGAAAATCAGCAGGGCTGGGGCAATGTGATGTATATCCCTGCCGCGCCGATGTGCGAAAAGAATCTGGCCTACGCCCACAAAGTGAAGGCCGCACTGGAAAAAGGCGCGTCACCGGGTGATTTCCCGCGCGAAGATTATGAAACTGACTGGGAAGGACGCTTCACGCTGGAGGATTTGAATATCCACGGTAAGCGTGCGCTGGGGATGATTTAATCTGTAACTTATACTCTTTTCCCTAAGTATCTCGTGTTACAGGTGCAACCATCACACCTGTAACACGAGAACGACGGGATAATTATTCGACGCCTTTACTACGCAGGTAATCTTCGTAGTTACCGGTGAAGTCGATCACGCGCTCCGGCGTAATTTCAATCACGCGGGTGGCCAGCGAGCTGACAAACTCACGGTCGTGAGAAACGAAAATCAACGTGCCCTGATACATTTCCAGCGCCATGTTCAGCGACTCAATTGATTCCATGTCCAGGTGGTTGGTCGGTTCATCCATTACCAGAATATTTGGTTTCTGCATCATCAGTTTACCAAACAGCATGCGTCCTTTTTCACCACCGGACAGCACTTTTGCAGGCTTCTTGATATCATCCTGGCTGAACAGCAGACGACCGAGGAAGCTGCGCACAACCTGCTCGTCGTCGCCTTCTTGTTTCCACTGACTCATCCATTCGAAGACCGTCAGATCGTTTTCAAACTCATATTCATGATCCTGCGCGTAGTAACCGACCTGCGCGTTTTCGGACCACTTCACGGTACCGTTATCCGGCTGCAAATCACCGACCAGCGTTTTCAGCATAGTGGATTTACCCACGCCGTTGGCGCCCAGAATGGCAATCTTCTCACCCACTTCGAGCAGCAGATTGAAGTTTTTAAACAGCGGGCCTTCATCAAAACCTTTGGTAAGCGCTTCCACTTCCAGCGCGTTACGGAACAGTTTCTTATCCTGCTCGAAGCGGATGAACGGGTTCTGACGGCTGGAAGCTTTAACTTCTTCCAGTTTAATTTTATCGATCTGACGGGCGCGGGAAGTCGCCTGACGAGATTTCGATGCGTTAGCGCTAAAGCGGCTGACGAAGGATTGCAGGTCGGCAATCTGTGCTTTCTTCTTGGCGTTATCGGCCAGCAGACGTTCACGCGCCTGAGTCGCCGCCGTCATGTATTCGTCGTAGTTACCTGGATACACACGCAGTTCGCCGTAGTCCAGATCCGCCATGTGCGTACAGACCATGTTCAGGAAGTGACGGTCGTGCGAAATGATGATCATGGTGCTGTCACGTTCGTTCAGCGTCTGCTCCAGCCAGCGGATGGTGTCGATATCCAGGTTGTTCGTTGGTTCGTCGAGCAGCAGAATATCCGGGTTTGAGAACAGTGCCTGGGCCAGAAGCACACGCAGCTTCCAGCCGGGTGCGACTTCGCTCATCGGGCCGTAATGTTGTTCTACCGGAATACCCACGCCCAGCAGCAGTTCGCCCGCACGCGCTTCCGCAGAGTAGCCGTCCATTTCACCGTACTGAACTTCGAGGTCAGCCACTTTATAGCCGTCTTCTTCGCTCATTTCGGCCAGCGCGTATATACGATCGCGCTCCTGCTTCACTTCCCACAGTTCACCGTGACCCATGATTACGGTGTCAAGCACGGTGAATTCTTCAAAGGCGAACTGATCCTGGCGCAGCTTACCGATGCGCTCATTCGGATCGAGGGAAACGTTACCCAGCGTCGGTTCGAGATCACCGCCAAGAATTTTCATAAAAGTGGATTTACCGCTACCGTTCGCGCCAATCAGGCCGTAACGGTTGCCGCCGCCAAATTTGACGGAAATATTTTCAAACAGCGGCTTACTGCCGAACTGCATGGTGACGTTGCTGGAAACTAACACTGGCGTATCCTGAAAGAGAAAGAAATATGTGACAAACCGCTTATTATGCCATAAGTCTACGATAAGATCGCCCCTTCATGCTGAAGGGCTAAAGTGAAAGCAAAAGGAAAAAAATGTGATTTAGTACACATCCGAATTCCTTGTTGCTCAGATTGCACATATAATGCGTGCCCAACACTACATAAATCTCAACCCACTGGCCTGCCTGGCACTGAATCTCGCATACATGAAGATGAATATGAAATTGACAACGCTTTTCGCGGCGGCACTTGCGGTAGTTGGTTTTTGCAACACTGCCTCAGCCGTCACGTACCCGCTGCCTACCGATGGTAGCCGTTTGATTGGCCAAAACCAGGTCATCACCATTCCTGAAGGCAATACCCAACCGCTGGAGTATTTTGCGGCAGAATATCAGATGGGTCTGTCTAACATGCTGGAAGCCAACCCTGGCGTGGATACTTTCCTGCCGAAGGGCGGCACTGTGCTGAACATTCCTCAGCAGTTGATCCTGCCGGATACCGTGCATGAAGGTATTGTTATCAACAGCGCTGAAATGCGTCTGTACTACTACCCGAAAGGCACCAACACCGTTATCGTTCTGCCGATCGGTATCGGTCAGTTAGGCAAAGACACGCCAATCAACTGGACCACCAAAGTAGAACGTAAGAAAGCGGGCCCAACCTGGACGCCAACGGCGAAAATGCATGCGGAATACCGCGCTGCGGGCGAACCGCTGCCAGCCGTGGTTCCGGCAGGCCCGGATAACCCGATGGGTCTGTACGCCCTGTATATCGGTCGTCTGTATGCTATTCACGGCACCAATGCTAACTTCGGCGTTGGCTTACGTGTCAGCCACGGTTGCGTCCGTCTGCGTAACGACGACATCAAATTCCTGTTTGAAAATGTGCCGGTCGGCACTCGCGTACAGTTTATCGATGAGCCGGTGAAAGCCACTACCGAACCAGACGGCAGCCGTTACATCGAGGTACACAACCCACTGTCCACCACTGAAGCACAGTTTGAAGGCGGGGAAATCGTACCGATTACGCTGAACAAGAGCATTACCAGCGTCACCGGTCAGTCTGACGTTGATCAGTCCGTCGTTGATCAGGCGGTACAGAACCGTTCTGGTATGCCGGTTCGTCTGAACTAATCTGCTATATATGCCCGATGGCGCTACGCTTATCGGGCATAATCCTCACATCACCTGTAGCAAACCATACCCTACCAGTCCCGCCCATATCAGCATCGGCAGCGAATACCAATGAAAACGCCACCAAATCCGTCGGTCGTTTGCCATGCGTAAAGCGATAAGATTTGCCAGCGATCCAGGCAGCAGCCCGAAGCCGCCCACATTAACTGCCCAGGCCAGCAACAGCGACGGCGGAACGTAGTTCAGCAACAAAATTGTACTGGGCACATTACTGATAAACTGCGACAGGCCAATGGCCGTCAACCACAGACCCGGCGCAGAGAGCGTGCCAATCTGGTGGGTTATCCCCTGCAATGCCGGTAGCTGCGTCAGCAAATGCACATCAATGAACATCGCCATAAACACCAGCAGCAGCGTCCAGTCCACGCTGAGGATGACGCGACGCGCCAGAACCATGAATCCCGCCGCCACAATCGCCAGGCCCCACAACTCTTGTTTTAACTCCAGCGCCGTCAGAAAGATGATATACAGCGCCAGACAGCTCCACACCAGGCGTGGTTGCCAGTCCGGCGCGCGCGTCCCGGTATGATAGTGCAATGCTTTGTTCGGGAAACTGAACCAGCACAGCACCACCAGCGTCAGCATCATGGCACCCGCGAGCGGCGCCATTTGCCAGGTAAACGCGGTAAATGACAACCCGGAGCGCCCCCACATCAGGATATTTTGCGGATTGCCTATTGGCGTCAGCAACGATCCAGCGTTTACCGCCAGCGCCTCAAAGATAATCAGACGATTTACCGGAATGGCGCATAATTTTTTCAGGGTGATGGTCAGCGGGACAACAATAAACAACGCAACATCGTTGGTCAGAAACGTCGACAGTAGCGCCGCCGCCAGCACCATAAATATCGCCAGTTGGCGTTCAGTGTGAAAGCGGCGGGTCATCTTGCGCCCTAACACATCGAAGTAACCGCTTAATTCAACGCCTTTGGTCAGTAACATCAGGCCGCTAAGGGTAATAATGGTGTGCCAGTCAATCGCTCCAGGCCAGGAGCGGGGCGTAAATGGCGTGAACACGCTCAGTACAACCCCGACGATGATTAACAGCTGGAAAAAACGATCGCGCTGCAAGGCGCGTAGTAAAGGAAAACTCATTCAGAGCCAGATCCTTGCTGTTGCGTAAAACGGCTAAAAGCCTCCAGCGTTTCCTTACTGACGTGGTGCTCCATTCCCTCAGCGTCACGGCGGGCAATTTCCGGGCTGATACCTAACATCAACAGGAAATTTTCCACAATCTGATGACGCTCCCGGCTCTCCTGGGCCAGGCGTTCGCCTTCTGCGGTTAAAAACACCCCGCGCCAGGGGATCATTTCAATCAACCCGACAGAAGCAAGGCGCTTCAACATTTTGGCAACCGTCGGCTGGGAAACCCCGAGTCGGGCAGCCATATCCACCTGGCGTGCCTCACCCACCTCAATAATGAGATCGGAAATCAGCTCTACGTAGTCATCAATCAGCTCGCGGCGATGTGCCTCCCGGACCTGACGAAATCCTTCAACGTGTTCTTCGACATTCACCAATTGCGTCACTTTTTTTGTTGTTGGCATACCTGCGCGACGACTCATTCTGCTTCCTCGTTACTGTGACGCGTTAACGGCATCTGATTAGAGAGCGCTCATTGTAAACCAGAGTTGCGTGGGCACAAAAAATTAACGTTTTAGCAATAGCTATATAATATAGCCTGTGCTATATCTGTATATAATAAAGACATCCCTCAAGGACCGATGGGATCGTGAAGTCAGGAGGTTTATATGAATGAATTTAAGAGGTGTATACGCGTGTTTAGCCACTCTCCCTTTAAAGTACGGTTGATGCTGATCTCTATGCTGTGTGACATGATCAACAGCAAACCAGAGCAGGATAAACCTTCAGGAAAATAATGCGGCGTCGCGGTACGCCGCTTCCTTTCCCTGCTGTCATCCGGGGTACAGTAGTGGTTTCGTCCCAATAACCCTTCTTTTTGTCAGTTTTGCCACCTCTCTCGCAAAACAATTTCCTTGTAGTAGTTGACCTTCTCTCATGCACACTCTATCTTTTCGCAGCCCTGCGTATATTGCGGCTCGCGGATGCGGACCCTATCCCTCTTCTCGCTCTCTCAGGCAGGCAATGACCCTTAACGCCAGGGTAAGCACATGGCGTTTTTGCATTAGTGGCGTATGAATTTAACCCTCAAAGATTCAATCATTGCTCGTAGCCGGGCCATTAGTCCGTGGACTGGCCTCTATTTCTTACAGTCTATGTTGATCAACCTGGCGTTGGGCTATCCGCTTAGCTTGCTCTACAGCGTTGCTTTCACCTGTATATTAATGCTGCTGTGGCGCAGCGCCCCGCGCGCGCAGAAAGTGCTGATTGGCATTTGCTCACTTATTGCGGCAATGTACTTTCCGTTTGGTCAGGCTTATGGTTCGCCTAACTTCAATACGTTGCTGGCGCTGCATTCAACCAATATGGAAGAGTCCACCGAGATCCTGACCATCTTCCCCTGGTACAATTATCTGGTTGGGGTATTTATTTTTGCCCTCGGCGTTATCGCCGTACGCCGTAAAAAAGAAGCGCAAAAGCGCAGCTGGAATAAATACGACAGCCTGTGTTTGTTATTTAGCGTCGTCGCGTTTTTTGTTACCCCGGTACAAAACCTGGCCTGGGGCGGCGTGTTCAAGCTTAAGGACACCGGTTATCCTGTTTTCCGCTTTGCCAAAGACGTGATCGTCAATAATAACGAAGTGCTCGATGAACAGGAGCGCATGGCGAAGCTGTCGAGTGTGAAAGACAGCTGGACGGTAACCGCCGTGAAGCCAAAGTATCACACCTATGTCGTGGTCATTGGTGAAAGCGCCCGCCGCGATGCATTAGGCGCGTTTGGCGGTCACTGGGACAACACCCCGTTTGCCAGTTCCGTTAACGGCTATCTGTTCGCAGATTACATTGCCGCAAGCGGTTCAACGCAAAAATCGCTTGGCTTAACGCTTAATCGGGTCGTTGATAATAAACCCCAGTTCCAGGATAACTTTGTCACTCTGGCCAACCGCGCGGGATTCCAGACGTGGTGGTTTTCCAATCAGGGGCAGATTGGTGAATACGATACGGCTATCGCCAGTATCGCAAAACGAGCTGATGAAGTGCACTTCCTCAAAAACGGTGATTTCGAAGCGGATAAAAATACCCGTGACGAAGAACTGTTGAAGATGACTGCCCAGGTGCTGGCCACCGAGCGCACTCAGCCGCAGCTCATCGTGCTGCATTTAATGGGTTCACATCCGCAGGCCTGCGACCGTACGCAAGGAAAATACGAGACCTTCGTCCAGTCAAAGGAGACATCTTGCTATCTGTACACCATGACGCAGACGGATGACCTGCTGCGCCAGCTTTACGAGCAATTACGCAACAGCGGTACCAGCTTCTCGATGGTCTATTTCTCCGATCATGGCCTCGCTTTTAAAGAGCGGGGAAAAGAGGTGCAGTACCTGGCGCATGACGACCGTTTCCAGCAGAATTTCCAGGTACCTTTTATGGTGCTGTCGAGCGATGATAAAGCCCATCGGGTGATAAAAGCCCGTCGCTCTGCGAATGATTTTCTTAGCTTTTTCTCTCAATGGACGGGGATCAGCGCGAAGGAAATTACCAACAGCTACCGTTTTATCTCAGAGAAAAAGGCCGGGCCAGTGTATATCACCAACTTCAAACTGCAGAAGGTGGATTACAACCATTTGGGTACCGATATCTTTGAGACCAAATCTCGTTAATATCTAAATTACACGCAAAAAAAATCCGCCTCAAAAGGCGGATTTTTTATATCACCGAAGTGATTAGAAGCGGTAACCCACGCCAGCGATCCAGGTGCCAACGTCAACGCTACGAATACGGCTCTGCTCATAGGAGAAGTCCAGAGCAACGTTTTCGATCGGGTTGAACTGCAGACCAGCACCGTAAGAGAAACCGTAGTCGCTGGTGGTGTGGTTGTCAGCCGGAGATGCTGCGTTCTGGAATTTACCGTAACCAACACCCACTACACCGTAGATGCTTGCCCAGTCGTTCAGACGGTAAGCCGGACCCGCAGTGATGCCGTAGTACTGGGTTTTGTTGTAGTCGCCAGAAGCATCGGTACGGTCTTTTTCAGTGTAAGTGAAGGAACCGATTACACCCAGCGGGTTGTTGTCCTGCTCGTAGCGATACTTCAGGTTGAAACCGTTCATTTTGTTCGCTGCGCCCTGAGCATCACTCTGAGCGTAACCACCAGTAACGGTAGAAGTAGCAGCTACAGCAGTACCTGCGGAGAAAGCCAGAACAGCGGCCAGTGCTGAAAGACATGCAATTTTTTTCATAACCACCTCAAATGTGCTTCAAGTAAATCCTAAGTTTTAAATATAACAAAAATTGATGGGAAACTCTTTGCGATTCGCGGTGTCTAACGGGCTCTTTCATGTAACAAAACATTTCACAAACCAGCTATACCTTTCAATTTACACCACTTTTTTAAGTTAATGAGCCATTATTGCGCGCACAATACGACACATTCATCCAGATAATTCCTAATCACGCAGATTATTAATCCACCAATTTCGTACCATTGTACGGATCTGAAGAATTTTTTTTTCAACCAATACTCAACCAGTTGAGTGTATTTCCATTACACTCGCTGTTTTACTTTTCTATACATTTTGCCATCCGCGTCGCAACGCCGCGCAGATGAAGAGATGTAACCATCATTTGTCAGGAGAAAGGATGCCGGGGTCGTTACGTAAAGCGCCAGTTTGGTTACCTATTTTGGTTTTACTCATTGCTATGTCTTCCATTCAAAGCGGTGCATCACTGGCAAAATCGCTGTTCCCACTCGTCGGTGCACCTGGTGTTACCGCGCTGCGCCTCGCGCTGGGCACACTCATCCTTATCGCCTTCTTTAAACCCTGGCGTTTACGTTTTGCTAAAGAACAGCGCCTGCCGCTGCTGTTTTATGGTCTGTCTCTTGGCGGGATGAACTACCTCTTTTATCTGTCTATTCAGACCGTCCCGCTGGGAATTGCCGTGGCGCTGGAGTTTACCGGCCCGCTCGCAGTGGCGTTGTTTTCATCCCGACGCCCTGTAGATTTTATTTGGGTAGCCCTGGCCGTTCTTGGGCTTTGGTTCCTGTTACCGCTTGGCCAGGACGTTTCTCATGTTGATTTAACCGGCGCAGCGCTGGCGCTGGGAGCTGGCGCCTGTTGGGCTGTTTATATTCTCACCGGCCAGCGTGCCGGCGCAGAACACGGTCCGGCAACCGTAGCGGTGGGTTCATTAATCGCTGCGCTGATTTTTGTTCCCATTGGCGCGATTCAGGCCGGCGATGCCCTGTGGCACTGGTCAATACTGCCGTTGGGCCTGGCCGTGGCCGTACTCTCCACCGCGCTCCCCTACTCATTAGAGATGATCGCACTAACGCGACTGCCAACGCGTACTTTTGGTACGTTGATGAGCATGGAACCCGCGCTGGCTGCGGTTTCGGGAATGATCTTCCTCGGTGAAACGTTAACGCTTATCCAGACGCTGGCCCTGGGGGCTATTATTGCCGCATCAATGGGTTCTACACTCACTATTCGCAAAGAACCGCAAATTAAGCAAGTTGACGTGAATTAACCCCCTTAATATTCTGCATGGTTTGCATAATCATGCAGAATATCCACTTGTTAATCTGCGTGATAATTTTCTAATAAATATCTTGTACCCACCCACATATTTCTTTTAATTTTTTACATTAACATAAAAATAACATTTCGTTGTAATGAAATCATGTATACCTATGATTTTATTAATTATTTTATTTCCATTCATCTCTTCACTATTAAAGCAATAGGTAACACCGGAAAAATAAATCCAAAATTAGCGCTATACTTATTCCCGTTGAAGAGTTGGGACATAAATATCAAGAGGATATGAAAATATGAGTACCGCAAAACTGGTAAAAACAAAAGCATCCGCCCTCGTTTATACTCGCAACGATGTGACAGACAGCGAAAAGAAAGCCACGGTAGAACTGCTGAATCAGCAAGTGATCCAGTTCATCGACCTGTCGTTGATCACTAAACAGGCTCACTGGAACATGCGCGGCGCGAACTTTATTGCTGTCCATGAAATGCTGGATGGCTTCCGTACTGCCCTGACCGATCATCTCGATACCATGGCTGAGCGCGCCGTACAGTTAGGCGGTGTGGCACTGGGTACGACCCAGGTCATTAACAGCAAAACGCCACTGAAAAGCTATCCGCTGGATATCCATAGCGTGCAGGACCACTTAAAAGAACTGGCCGATCGTTATGCAGTGGTCGCCAACAGCGTACGTAAAGCCATTAGCGAAGCAAAAGACGAAGATACAGCGGATATCTTCACCGCTGCGTCACGCGATCTCGACAAATTCCTGTGGTTTATCGAAGCCAACATTGAATAACAGCAGACATAAGAATTACCTATAAAACCCTCGCTCCGGCGGGGGTTTTGCACATTTATGGTGCATAACATTGATCATTCGTCACTCCAAAGTAAATTAATTGTAATAATCACCTCACACAATCGTTAACGAAAGATTGTTTTATCAACAATTTTTACGCTAAATAGTCATACCGTTTGCACCGTGTCAGGTACGCACCAAATGGGTGCCCCAAAATAGTGCAGATTTTCCGCTTTGCCCTACTTATTGTGCAGAGAAAAGAAATACCTTCTTTTTAAAACAATGAGTTGCAAAAGTGGCACGATTTTTTCATTAAGCCATATGTTCTCGCAGGGGATCACCCCGTGGATATAAAAGGAAATCCTATGAAGTCTGTATTAAAAGTTTCACTGGCTGCACTTACCCTGGCTTTTGCGGTGTCCTCCCATGCCGCAGATAAGAAACTGGTTGTCGCAACTGACACCGCGTTTGTACCGTTCGAATTCAAACAGGGTGACAAATACGTTGGATTTGATGTGGATCTGTGGGCTGCCGTCGCCAAAGAATTGAAGCTGGATTATGAACTGAAACCAATGGATTTCAGCGGCATCATCCCGGCTCTGCAAACCAAAAACGTCGACCTGGCACTGGCGGGTATCACCATCACCGACGAGCGTAAAAAAGCGATCGACTTCTCTGACGGCTACTACAAAAGCGGTCTGTTAGTGATGGTCAAAGCGAATAATAACGACGTTAAAAGCGTGAAAGACCTGGATGGTAAAGTTGTTGCTGTGAAGAGCGGCACCGGTTCCGTTGATTACGCAAAAGCTAACATCAAAACCAAAGACCTGCGTCAGTTCCCGAATATCGATAACGCCTATATGGAACTGGGCACCAACCGCGCAGACGCCGTGCTGCATGACACGCCAAACATTCTTTATTTCATCAAAACCGCGGGTAACGGCCAGTTCAAAGCCGTAGGTGACTCGCTGGAAGCTCAACAATACGGTATCGCCTTCCCGAAAGGCAGCGATGACCTGCGTGAGAAAGTGAACGGCGCGCTGAAAACGCTGAAAGAGAACGGCACATATAACGAGATCTACAAAAAATGGTTCGGTACTGAACCTAAATAATAACTGGCAGTGATGCCCGGTGGCGCGATGCATACCGGGCCTTTCCCAGTATTTTTGAGACCTGTAAACCGGATAAGCACAGCGCATCTGGCAAAACGGGCATTTGAATCTTTACACCACGGTAACAGGAACGACATATGCAGTTTGACTGGAGTGCCATCTGGCCCGCCATCCCGCTTTTGATTGAAGGCGCCAAAATGACCTTATGGATCTCGATCCTTGGTCTGGCTGGCGGTCTGGTAATCGGGCTTGCAGCAGGGTTTGCACGTACTTTCGGCGGTTGGATAGCCAACCACGTAGCGCTGGTGTTTATCGAAGTCATTCGTGGCACACCAATCGTTGTGCAAGTGATGTTTATCTACTTCGCCCTGCCAATGGCGTTTAACGATTTACGTATTGACCCCTTTAGCGCCGCCGTTGTCACCATCATGATCAACTCCGGTGCCTATATTGCGGAAATCACCCGCGGTGCGGTGCTCTCAATCCATAAAGGATTCAGCGAAGCCGGACTGGCGCTTGGGCTTTCACGCACTGAGACCATCCGTCACGTTATTTTGCCTCTCGCACTTCGTCGTATGCTGCCGCCGCTGGGCAACCAGTGGATCATCAGCATTAAAGATACCTCGCTCTTTATCGTCATTGGCGTCGCTGAACTGACCCGTCAGGGGCAGGAAATCATTGCCGGTAACTTCCGCGCACTGGAAATCTGGAGCGCCGTTGCGGTGTTCTATCTGATCATTACCCTGGTGCTGAGCTTCATTCTGCGTCGTCTGGAAAGAAGGATGAAAATCCTGTGATTGAATTTAAAAACGTTTCTAAGCACTTTGGCCCTACCCAGGTGCTGCACAATATTGATCTGAACATTAAGCAGGGCGAAGTTGTGGTCATCATCGGGCCGTCCGGTTCCGGTAAATCTACTCTGCTGCGCTGCATTAACAAGCTGGAAGAGATAACCTCTGGTGATCTGATCGTCGACGGTCTGAAAGTCAACGATCCCAAGGTCGATGAGCGGTTAATTCGCCAGGAAGCCGGGATGGTATTTCAGCAGTTCTACCTGTTCCCCCACCTGACGGCGCTGGAAAACGTCATGTTTGGACCGCAGCGCGTACGCGGGGCGAATAAAGAACAGGCAGAGAAGCTGGCGAAAGAATTACTGGCGAAGGTCGGCCTGGCCGAGCGTGCGCATCACTACCCTTCTGAACTTTCCGGCGGTCAACAACAGCGTGTGGCTATCGCCCGTGCACTGGCAGTGAAGCCGAAAATGATGCTGTTTGATGAACCAACCTCAGCGCTTGACCCTGAACTGCGCCACGAAGTTCTGAAAGTCATGCAGGATCTGGCGGAAGAAGGGATGACCATGGTGATTGTGACCCACGAGATCGGCTTTGCCGAAAAAGTGGCCTCACGTCTGATTTTCATTGATAAGGGACGCATTGCCGAAGACGGTAATCCGCAAGCCCTGATTGAAAATCCTCCCAGCCAGCGTTTACAGGAATTCTTGCAGCACGTCTCCTGATGCATTGACCTCCCTTCGCCCGAAGGGAGGTTTTCACCAGAATCCTCTCATTTCAATTCTCTTACGCTCTGGCATCTATACTTATCCTTTTGAATTTATTTTCTCATGGGAGGAGTCATGCGCTGGATCCTGTTGGTCTTCTTTTGTCTGCTGAGCATACCGTCTCACGCGGTGACGATACCCGGTGTCACAACCTCGACTTCAGCCGACCCGCAAGCCACCCCCGCAAAAGAGCCTGATGTTGAGCAAAAGAAAGCCGCTTACGCCGCGCTGGCTGACGTACTGGACAATGAAGCATCGCGCCAGGAGTTGATTGGTCAATTGCGCAAAGTCGCGGCAACGCCTCCTCCCGAGCCCGTGCCGGTGATTGTCCCCCCTACGCTAACTGAAGAAAAAACGGTGTTGGAAAACGTGACAGATGTCAGTCGTCACTATAGTGAAGTTCTTTCCGACCGCTTTGCTCAGCTTTACCGCAACATCACCGACGCCCCGCATAAAACCTTTAACCCGCAAACCTTCACCAATGCCCTGACCCATTTTTTAATGCTGGCAGCGTCAGTGTTTGGGTTTTACTGGCTGATCCGCCTGTGCGCGCTGCCGCTGTATCGCAAAATGGGACAATGGGCGCGACGGAAAAACCGCGAACGCAGCAACTGGCTACAGCTTCCGGCAATGATCGTCGGCGCATTTATTATCGATTTATTACTGCTGGCGCTGACGTTGTTTATAGGGCAGATTCTGAGCGATCGAATGAACGCCGGGAGCCGCACCATCGCTTTCCAGCAAAGCCTGTTCCTCAATGCCTTTGCGTTGATTGAATTCTTCAAGGCGATTTTACGTCTGATATTTTGCCCGACGGTAGCGGAGCTACGCCCGTTTAACATTCAGGATGACGGCGCGCGCTACTGGAATCGCCGTTTGAGTTCATTAAGCAGCCTGATTGGTTACGGACTGATTGTTGCTGTTCCTATTATCTCAAATCAGGTCAACGTACAGGTCGGCGCAATGGCAAACGTCATCATCATGCTGTGTATCACGCTATGGGCGCTGTATCTTATTTTTAGAAATAAGAAAGAGATCACACAGCATTTGCTCAATCTGGCGGAAAGATCGTTAGCCTTTTTCAGCCTGTTTATCCGCGCCTTCGCGCTGGTATGGCATTGGCTGGCCAGCGCTTACTTCATTGTGCTGTTTTTCTTCTCGCTGTTTGACCCTGGCAACAGTCTGAAATTCATGATGGGCGCAACGTTACGCAGCCTGGTGATTATCGGCATTGCCGCCTTTGTTTCCGGCATGCTTTCGCGTTGGATAGCCAAAACGATTACCCTGTCGCCACATACCCAGCGTAGCTACCCGGAATTACAAAAACGGTTGAATGGCTGGCTGTCGACGGCGTTAAGCGTGGCCCGGATCCTGACGGTGTGCGTCGCGGTGATGCTGCTGCTCAATGCCTGGGGATTGTTCGACTTCTGGAACTGGCTGCATTACGGCGCCGGAGAAAAAACGGTGGATATCCTGATTCGTATCGCGCTGATTCTTTTCTTCTCCGCCATTGGCTGGACGATCCTTGCCAGCCTGATTGAAAATCGTCTGGCTTCCGATATTCACGGTCGCCCGTTGCCCAGCGCCCGTACCCGCACGCTGTTAACGCTGTTCCGCAATGCGCTGGCGGTGATTATCAGCACCATCACCATCATGATTGTGCTGTCCGAAATTGGCGTCAATATCGCCCCCTTGCTGGCCGGGGCCGGGGCGCTGGGGCTGGCGATCTCTTTCGGCTCGCAAACGCTGGTAAAAGACATTATCACCGGGATCTTCATTCAGTTCGAAAATGGTATGAACACCGGGGATTTAGTCACTATCGGTCCACTCACCGGTACGGTTGAAAGGATGTCCATTCGTTCTGTGGGGGTGCGTCAGGATACCGGGGCGTACCATATCATTCCCTGGTCATCGATAACCACCTTCGCCAACTTTGTGCGTGGCATTGGCTCGGTCGTCGCCAATTACGATGTCGATCGTCATGAGGATGCGGATAAAGCCAATCAGGCGTTGAAAGACGCTGTCGCTGAGCTGATGGAAAAGGACGACATTCGCGGGCTTATTATCGGCGAGCCGTCGTTTGCCGGGATCGTCGGGTTAACCAATACGGCTTTCACGCTACGGGTCTCATTTACGACCCTGCCGCTGAAACAGTGGACCGTGCGTTTCGCGCTCGACAGCCAGGTGAAGAAACATTTCGATCTGGCCAACGTACGCGCCCCGGTACAGACGTATCAGGTCTTGCCTGCACCGGTGAATGGCCCTCCGTCGGCGGCAAGCGATCAACTGCCGCCAGGGGAGCCAACGCTTTAGCGTTTACGCGCCATAAAACGACGACGCTGATCGTTATCCATAAAGGTCCAGGCAATAAAGCGGCTCTGCTTTTGCCCCTGGGCCATCTCTTTTTTAACCACTTTCACCGCGCCCGCATCCGTTAATGCATGATACAGCGGAGGTAAATTCTCACCGCGCGAAACCAGCGTGGTAAACCACATCACCTGCCGACCAAAGGCCTGGCTTTCGGCGATCATTTTCTTGATGAACGCCACTTCGCCGCCTTCACACCACAGCTCCTGCTGCTGTCCGCCAAAGTTCAGCGTATCATCTTTGTCCTGACCCAGATTACGACGCTTACGTTCGCTTCCGGCACGCGCAGAGGCCGCAGAATCATGGAATGGCGGGTTACATACAGTGGCTTCATACTGCTCGTTTTTATGAATGATACCGTTGAAGATTGACGCAGCATCTTTTTGTCGGCGCAAACGAATTGCGCGAGTTAACCCCGGATTGGCGTTAACGATCGCCTGAGCGCTGTTAAACGCTTCGCTACTGGTTTCGCTGCCGGTGAATCGCCAGCCATATTCATACACGCCAATCAGCGGATAAATACAGTTGGCCCCTACTCCCACGTCCAGTACGCTCGCATTTGTCGGAATGGTTCCTGTCGTTTCACCTAACAGGTCGGCCAGATGGTGAATGTAGTCCGCACGACCAGGAACTGGCGGGCACAGAAAACCGTCTGGAATATCCCAGTTTTTCACCGCATAAAAATGCGCCAGCAGTGCTTTATTGAGCGCCTTCACTGCCTGCGGATTGGCGAAGTTAACGCTCTGCTCGCCGCCGGGCGTGAGGATGAGAAATTGCGTCAACTCGGGGGTAACCTGGCATAAAGTCGCAAGATCATAACGGCCATTGTGGCGGTTGCGTGGGTGTAATCCCGGTTTCTGGGGGGACATAGCATTCTCCTTTTAACAGCGGCGTAAGATACCCGCATAACGCCACGCGGTAAACACACTCATCAAGGAAATTTGATTCTTTATGCCTGTTTCACGCCGAATAAATCGTTCAAAAAATAGACGATTCATCATCAATTTTTTGCGGTAAATATCATCCGCAGGCGACCTAAACTTATCAGGCACCACCTGTTGTTTCTCAGAGGATATCACCATGAAGAAATGCCTCACATTACTTGCCGCTACCGTACTAACCGGTATGACGTTCGCGTCCTTTGCCGCACAGCCCAACACCAGCCCAGCAACCGGTCAGCTCCAGGCCTCCGGTACAGTATTCGCTACCGGAGCCTCTAACCTGAGCGATCTCGAAGACAAGCTGGCAGAGAAAGCAAAAGAGCAAGGCGCAAAAGGCTTTGTCGTTAACTCTGCGGGCGGTAAAAACCAGATGTACGGCAGCGCCACTATCTATAAGTAACCCACTTCACTCAGCCCAACTGCATTCGTCCCGAATGCAGTTTCCTGCACGAATGGTCTGAAATCTGATACCGCTGATGCGTGGTCGTTTTTCAGCCATCATATTCGCTATACTTATTCTGTAGACAATGACAGGAGGTACATATGGCATCCGGATGGGCAAATGACGACGCAGTTAACGAGCAGATCAACAATACTATTGAAGATGCTGTTGCTCGCGCCCGCGGTGAATTACCGACCGGGAAAAGTCTGTATGAATGCGAAGAATGCGGTAATCCTATCCCACAGGCCAGACGTGAGGCGGTACCGGGCGTACGCTTATGCGTCGCCTGCCAGCAGGATAAAGATTCACATAAATTAGCATTTTCAGGATATAATCGCAGAGGTTCGAAAGACAGCCAGCTACGTTGACTCATCTTTACCAAAAGTTTCAGCGCAGACGATTTCCTTTACGAGCACGCTTTTTCGCATGCTGTGTAGCAAAATGTGCCGTTGCCGCTTTCTCTGTAAAGCGCAATGACAAGAACTGTAAATCCCTCTTTCGAATTTATTAATATTCAATAAGTTATTTGCAATTCAATTTTTTTGATTGATGCCCTCAATTCTATTCGATTTTCTCTCGCATAAAAAAACGTGATACTTCTCACATCGACGAAACAACGTCTTCTAAACAGAACACTGACTAACAGAACAAACCTGCGAGAGATTAATCATGAAAAATATCAAATTTGCCGTTGCCGCCATCGCCCTTTCTACCCTGTCATTCGGCGTTTTCGCTGCCGAGCCGGTTTCCTCCACTCAGGCACAAAGCATGAATAAAATTGGTGTAGTTTCTGCAGATGGCGCCACCACGCTGGATGGTCTGGAAGCAAAACTGGCTGAGAAAGCCGCCGCTGCCGGCGCAACGGGCTACAACATCACCTCCGCTGTCGGCAACGACAAAATGAGCGGCACCGCGGTTATCTATAAATAACCGAAAGAATACCTGTACGACCCAATGCTCCAACCCTCATTGACCCTGTTTGTTACCCTTTGTTTGCCCGTCCGCCACTGGACGGGCTTTTTTTTGCCTACTGTTCCAACCGTTGACGAAACTCTCGTAACACGGTGTCGGACATCCCTATTTGCCGCGCCGCTTCGCAAATTGCCTGCCAGCTTCCGGCATCCAGCGGAATACCTTGTTCCAGCCGTTCCTCACGAGTATTCACCTCCCACTCCCCTGGCAACAGGATCGGAGCGTCATCGGCATGCGGGGACGCTTTTACCCACTCAGCAAATGCCGCGACCTGCTTATCGCAGTCCGGCGCGCCGAACAGTTCCGGGTTCATAATGATGGTAGTCATGCAGTTAATGATGGCGTCCGCACTGGTCTGCAGGCTCTCCTCATGTGTGGTTTTACCACCAGAAAGCGCGCCGCCCATAATTTCGCACATCGCCGCCAGCGCATAACCCTTGTGTTGAGCGAAGGTCAGCAACGACCCCAGCGGAGAGACCTGCATCACAGCAGGATCGGTGGTCGGCGCTCCCTCGGCATCAATCAGACATCCCGGGGCCACAGGTTCCCCCTTATGCCATGCCACACGGGTTTTGCCAAAGGCGATGGCGCTGGTTGCATAGTCCAGCAACAGCGGGAAGGTATCTTTACGCGGAAAAACGACGCAGAAAGGGTTGGTGCCAAAACGGCTATCGCGACCGTGGAACGGTGCGACCATCGGGATGCCCACCACATTCACAAAGTGCACCGAGACAAAACCTGCCGCCGCACATTGTTCCGCCCAGTAACCAATGCGTCCGATATGGTGCGAATTGTGTAACGCCACGGCGGCGATACCGTACTGGCGCGCTTTTTCAATCCCAAGCGTCATTGCCTCGTGCGCCGCCACCTGACCAAATGCGCAATCGCCATCAAGCGTAATCACCGCTCCCGTATCTTTTACCACTTTGGCATGACGGTTGATCTGCAGATGTCCCTGCGAGAAGGAGCGAATATAGCTTGGGATCATGCCGATACCGTGGGAGTCGTGCCCGGCGAGGTTAGAGGCAATCAGATGGTCGGCCACCAGCCGCGCTTCCTGCTCGTTACTCCCCATCTGGTGAAAAACGGCCTGAATGAAGGCGTGCAGCGTTGGCACATGGAAGCGATGTCCACTGTTCATTGTTATCTCCTGTTGTGTCGCGTGTTTGTTGTGTTTCTTATTTTTCAACAAACTATGCTGCGCCACGCCAGTCATGAGGTCAATAAACGTGCAGAAATTTCACGTTGTTGCAAAGAATGAACCGACAGGCCTGGAAATGCCCTGTCGGGGAAACAAGAAATTAGAAGCTTTGCCCGACGCGAGCCAGACCTTCAGCCAGCGAGGAAGATTCGCCGGTTGCGACCAGGCAGCAGGCCATCTGTATTTTCAACGAAGCCGGAACAGGCTCGCTACCGGCCAGACAACGTTCTATCCAGCGCGCGGTAGTTTCCGGATCTTTTGCCACCGGCAGCGGTACCGGTTCGTCAGGCATCTCACTCTGGCGGTCGTGCAATACGCGCACGCCGGAGGAATCGATCAGGCTTATCTGCGGGCAGCGCTGCGGGTTGGCATACACTTCGCCTTCTGTACCGTGCATCAACAGGCCGCGGCCGCCGATGTCGCCAAAGAATTTCGCCACGCGCGATACATATTCCGGATGTGACACGCTGGAAAGACGCAGCGCGGCATCGTCAGCAAACGGCGTGGCGAGTTTAGCCAGCGTATGCGCGCTGTTACGCACACCCATTCTCCAGCGCATCGCTAACTGTTTCTCCAGCGGAGGACACAGCGCGCTCACCGGGATAAACACCGGCTCATGACCATCGAGTTTTGCCTGCGCCTGCCCCGCATGCAGCGTTGGCGTAATACCCATCAGTTCGAAAATGGTTTCTGTCAGCACGCGGGTAGGATCTTCACTAACGCCGTGCACCACCACCGGGAAGCCCAGCTTGTGCAGTAAAATTGCCAGCAACGGGGTCAGATTCGCCTGCTTGCGTGCGCCATTATAGCTGGGAATAACAATGGGCATGGGTTTGGCTACCGGCGGGGTCAGGCGAAGGGTATGGTTCTGCATCGCTTCGTAAAAACCCAGCATCTCCGCTTCACCCTCGCCTTTAATACGTAGCGCAATCAATACGCCACCCATCTCAAGCTCCGGTACATCGCCGTTCAGCATATGGGTATACAGTCCGCGAGCAGTATCCTTATCCAGATCACGCGCGTGATTTTTCCCTCGCCCAATCTCTTTGATGATTTTGCGGTAATCCATCGATAACTCCTTGCTGTTGCTCACATCGTTAACGCCTGCGGCGGCGCGTGGGTTTCGCTTTTTCTTTTGGTTTTACTATAACGTCTGGCACAGCAGGTTGCTCTATCGGAAATATGGGTAACGCATTCAGTAAACGCTTGCCGTAGTTTTTGGTCAATAAACGCTTGTCATAAATAACCACTTCCCCCCAGCAGCCATGGCTACGGATGAGTCGCCCGACCTGCTGGATTAAATTAAACGATGCGGCCGGTAAACTCTGCACTTCAAAAGGATAACGATTCAGGCTTTTCAGCCACTCACCCTCGGTAATCACTACCGGGCTGTCGATTGGCGGAAAGGCAATTTTATGAATATGCACCTGGGTCAGCAGGTCGCCTTTCAAATCCAGACCTTCCGCAAAAGATTGCAGCCCCACCAGCACGCTACGCTCACCGTTTTGTACCCGTTTGCGGTGTAGTTCCACCAGACGATAGCGCGGCTGATCGCCCTGTACCAGCAACAGCAGACGTAGATCGGTGACGTGCTCAAGAAAACGCTGCATCGCCCGACCGCTGGCAAACAGCACCAGCATGCCCTGATGCTTTTTGCTTTCCAGTTGTTCGCGGAAATAGGCGGCCATTTCCGCGATATGCTGCTCTTCGTTCTCCATCAACGGTTCGTAGCGCATCTGCGGAATAACAATTTTGCCTTGCTCAACATGATTAAACGGAGAATCCAGTGCGACGAAGCGGTCACCGGCCTTTTCTTTCAGGCCGCTCATCTCCTGCAGACGCGAGAAGCTGTTGAGCGAGCGCAGCGTGGCGGAGGTAACGATAATATGTGGTACGCTGCGCCACAGCAGTCTTTCCAGTTGATCGCTCACGCGGATCCCCACGCAGTGGAACCAGACATGGATCTGCCCGTCACGCACTTCACGCGTCGCCCATTTACTCACCGGAGCGCCTGACGACTGCGCCAGCGAGGCCAGCCGCCACAGCTTGCTTTGCGCTTCGAACATACCCAGCGCCCGGTTCATCTGCAAAATAACCCGATGCAGACGCACAATATCGTGGGTGCCGGTTTTTTCGCTGAGATCGTTGAGGAACAGTTCCGCCAGACCGCGCAGCATTTCCGTGAGCTTCGCCAGGCGCTGACAAATCTCCATCACTTCCGCTGGCAATTCCCCCATCGCAAAACGGTGTTCTGCTTCCTGGGTGGCGGGCATATACAGATTAAGAATATTGTTGAGCGATGAAATCAGTTCATACAGTTCTTCGCAGTGGCCGTTCAGACGCTCGGCATTTGCCAACGGCGGCGTGGTTTTGGGGCGAAACTGCTCCAGGCAGGTTGCCACTAACTTACAAAACAGATCCAACTGTAGTCGATACCAGGGGGCGCTGATTTCCGCACTCATCTCCAGCGCATCGCGTGCAACGTCCGGCAAGTGGTGTCCTTCATCAAGTACCAGCAGCAGGTTTTTCGGCTCCGGCAAAACAGCTTCACTTTCCATAGCGGCCATCACCAGCGCATGGTTGGCAACCACCACTTCGGCTTCCTGAATCTCCCGGCGGGCGACAAAAAAAGGACATTCACGATAATAATGACAATTCCGATTCAGACAGCTGGCCTTATCGGTGCTCAGGCGTTGCCAGAGTCCGTCATCAATAGCGATATCCGTGTGATCGCGCAGCCCGTCCCATTTATAGGTGTCGAGGTCGCCTTTCAGCCTGGCACAGCGCTTTTGTTCTTCCTGGTTATTTGGCGTCAGGTCATCGTCGAGAAAAGCCAGCAGATCCTGCTGATTGGGTTCAGTACTGGCAAGCGCCGCTAAGTTACGCGGGCAGACATAGCGCCCACGACCGAACGCGGCGGTAAAACGCAGGTCAGGAATAATTTTGCGCAGTAACGGCAGATCTTTGCTGTAGATCTGATCCTGCAAAGCGACGTTGGCGGTACTAACCACCAGCGTTTTTTGTTCTTCACGGGCAATGGCGATTCCCGGAATTAAATAGGAGAGGGTTTTCCCCACCCCAGTCGGCGCTTCAATCGCCAGATGCCGCCCTTCTTCCCCGGAGAGCGTTTTCGCGACGTCAGCAATCATCTGCCGCTGCGGTGCCCGGGGGATAAAGTCGGGGATCTGTTCCTGAAGCGCCTTGTACCAGGCGGCGATTTGCGCTTTCAGCGCAGCCGTAAGTGCCATGAGAAAACCTGAAATACTGTATAAACAGCCACTATTGTGGCACATTTCAGGCGCTGGATGTACCTTTTTCCCTCATTCTGGAAAGCGCTTCGCAGCGCTGACTTAAATTGCCGGGAACCCTATACGGCCTACAGTCAGGTACATTGCAGGCCGAATAAACGTGTCGGTTAATAGTATCCCAGCAGCTTCCACCACAGCATGCCCACGGCAAAAATGATAATGACATTTGCCGTCACCACACAGAGGTTGATTTTGTAAAAGCGCGGGCGTTCAAAATAACCCTGGGCAAAATAGATAGGGCCAGGTCCACCACCGTATTCCGTATTGCCCCACATCAGATTACTGAAGATACCAAAGCAAATCGCGACCATCATCGGCGGTGCGCCCGCAGCGATCGCCGTTGCCGCAAAAGGGGCATACAGCGCAGCCACGTGGCCGGTGGCGGTCGCAAAGAGGTAATGGACGTAAATATAGAGGATCCCCAGCAAAATAAAGGACTCTATCGCGCCAAATCCCTGAATACCGCTGCCCAGTTTTATCGTCATCCATTTAATAAAGCCCAGATCGGCAAGCCCGGTTGCCAGGCTAATAATGACGCTAAACCAGATCACCGTGTCCCACGCTGCATGGTCATTGAGCAGGCTTTTCCAGCTGACTGCGCCGGAGGCGAAAAGATAAGCAGCCAATCCCAGTCCAACCGAGGTTGCCGATAATCCCGTGATTAAGCTGGTGCCCCAGCCGACCAATGCCAACACGAAGCCAAACGCGACCTTTTTCTCATTACTGCTCATCGCACCGAGTTCACCGAGCGCCTGCTTGCCCATCGCTTTTGCCTCTGGCGTACGTTTAAGCTCAGGATCCAGCAACTTATAGACCAGAAGCGGCATCAAACAGAAACAGGCCATCGCAGGAACAACAGCGGAAACAAACCACCCGCCCCAGGTTATCTCAACGCCTAATGAGGATTTAGCCAGACTCGCCACCAGCGGATTTGCCGCCATCCCGGTGAGGAATATCGCCCCGGTAATGGGCGTAAACTGAAAGCACACCATGGTTAAAAAATCACCAATGCGCTTGCCGGTTACTCCCGGAGCCGAGCCTAATACGTCATTGATTGAACGAGTGATAGGGAAAATAATCCCTCCGGAACGGGCTGTAACTGACGGCATTGCCGGAGCCATAATCAGATCGGATACCCCCAGCGAGTAGGCGATACCCAGGCTACTGCCGCCAAATAGCGATAACATTTTATACGCAATACGTTTCCCAAGCCCGGAGGTGACAAACCCCAGAGAAAGAACATAGGCGCAGAAGATGAGCCATACTGTACCGGACGCAAACCCTGACAGCGCTTTCGCCTCTGGCAAGGTCTTGGTAAAAATCACCACACAAAGCGCAATCAGCATTACCGCCCCCGAAGGGAGCGGTTGGGTAAGAATGGCGGCAATGGTCGCGGCAAAAATAGCAAACATATGCCAGGCCTGAGGCGTCAGACCATCAGGTACGGGATAAAACCAAATTATCCCCCCAATCGCCAGCGGTATCAGGAACGCCAGAATGGATTTTCCCGCGACAGAATTCGTTGACATAAAAATATCCTTATTCCGTTAGCCCGAGAACCTTCATTTCTGCGACATATATTTGGCCAGCACCTGATCGACCATCGCGGGTGCCATTCCCAGGTAATTTGCCGGGTCGGTCAGTTTCTCAATCAACTGCGGCTCCAGTCGTTCTGCAACGGATGGCATCGCATTCAGCACATCAGCCAGTCGTCCCCCCTGTTCGTTGACGATACGGCAGGCGTCGTACACAACATCATGCGCATCCTGACGACCGATGTATGGCGCCAGTCCCATCATGACCGCCTCAGCCACTATCAGGCCGTTGGTCATACCGAGGTTACGTTTCATCGCCGCTTCATCGACTATCAGTCCCGCCAGCATAAAATTGGCCTGATGCAACGCCCCTGCGCTGAGGACGAAACTTTCCGGGATAGCAATCCATTCCGCATGCCACGGCCCGGTCGCCCGTTCCAGGTCCTGCACCATCGCATCCAGCATCAGTCCCGCTTGCTGACGCACGCCTTTAGCACAGGCCAGCATCAGTTCGCTGGAGATCGGGTTGCGTTTCTGCGGCATGGTACTGCTGGCGCCACGCCCTTTAACAAACGGCTCATACAGCTCGCCAAACTCATTGGCTGCCAGCAACATTACGTCGTAGGCAATCTTACCCAGCGACCCGGTAATCACCGCTAACAAGTTAACCGCTTCGGCAAAACCATCACGCGCGACGTGCCAGGTGGACGTTGGAACATTCAGTCCAAGCTCTTCCATCATCGCTTTTTGTACCGCCAGCCCTTTATCCCCCAGCGATGCCAGCGTACCAGCTGCACCCGCAAATTCGCCGACCAGAACACGAGGACGCGCCTGGGTAAGACGTTCCGCGTGGCGTTCAAACATATCCAGCCAGATGGCCGCTTTATAACCGAAGGTCACGGGCAAAGCCTGTTGTAAGTGGGTTCTCCCGGCCATTGGCGTATCACGGTAGCGACGTGCGAGGTCTGCGAGCGTCGCACGAAGTTTGTTTATATCGGTCTCAATTAACGTGAACGCATCACGAATTTGTAGGACTACCGCGGTGTCCATAATGTCCTGAGTGGTTGCCCCCCAGTGCACATAGCCGCCGGACTCGCCAGCCTGTTTAGAAATCTGGTGCACCAGCGGTAGGATCGGATACCCCACTATTTCAGTTTCATGGCGCAATAAATCAAAATCGAGCGTGTCGGCATTACATTTCTCGGCAATTTCCTGCGCCGCCGCCTCAGGTATTACGCCACAGCGCGCTTGAGCCTTAGCCAACGCAACTTCCACTTCCACGTATTTGCGCACCAGCTCGCGATCGTCAAACACCGCGCGCATCGCCGGTGTGCCGAAAGAATCCCTAAACAGAACAGAATCAAGTACATTCGAAGCCATAAATCCCCCTGGAAAATCTGATAATGATAAGATGCTTGTTTACGGCGGTTTGTTGGATATTCAAACGCCGCCACAATGTCCAGACATTATCAAATGTCCGTACATTTAAATGTACGGACATTTATAGTATTCATAAGAAATGTAGGGAATAGTCCGTACAAATTTTCGTGATAAAGATCACTAATATTTTGATGAAACTGCGATGAAAGAATCTCTGTACAAGCGAATAGCACGTGAACTGGCGCAGCAAATTTCGGTGGGAACCTTTGCCCCCGGCTCGCTGTTTCCTACGGAAATGGAACTGTGCGAAACATGGCAGGTCAGCCGCCACACCATGCGTGAGGCGCTAAGGGAATTAACAGAGCAAGGTTTGATTTCACGGCGTAAAGGCGCAGGCACCCGCGTTTGCGAACCTAAGGCTAACGGCGTCAATCATCCGCTATCGCATCTTGAGGATCTGCTGCTGCTGGCCAGGAACAATCTGCGCGTCATCAAGAAAATCGATGAGATTGTGGCGGACATAGAGTTGTCCCAGTTGATTGGCTGTCCGCCAGGTTCCCGATGGCTGCACATTGCCAGTACCCGTGAAGATGCGCAAAACCCGGACGCGCCAATTTGCTGGACCGACAGTTACGCCAGCACGGACTACGCCAAGCTGCGCACATACATCCGCGATGATCCGCACTCGTTAATTAGCGATCTGATCGAAGCGCACTACGGTATTAAAAGTCATGAAGTTCACCAGACGATTACGGCAGTTGGCGTGCCTAAGAAGATGGCAAAAATCCTTAACGTAGCACCTGATTCTCCGGCGATGAGAATTGTGCGCCGCTATCTGGACAGGGAAGGAAAAGTTTTTGAAACGACGATTTCTGTTCACCCGGCAGGACGCTATACCTGCTCAATCGTGCTGAAATCGCAAAGCTCAGGGGAATGATTGACCTGGCCGGCCTACACATTATGTAGACCGGCTAGCGTGTTTATACTGCCATACAGCAGGTGAATTACTGCGCTGAAGACGGTCTGCGCGGACGGCGCGGTGGACGAGGCTTATCGCCTGCCGGTTTGCCTTCGCCGCTACGCGGTTTCGCTTTTGGCGCACCGCCATCCTGACGACGCGGCTGCTGGCCACGTCCTGCTCCGCCCTGACCGCGACCGCCACCACCACGCTGCTGGCGAACGTTCTGAATCGGCTCAGCTTTGATGGACGGGTCTGGCTCGTAGCCTGGCGTTGCAATACGCGGGATCTCTTTTTTCAGCAGCTTCTCGATGTCGCGCAACAGTTTGTGTTCATCGACGCATACCAGAGACAACGCTTCGCCGGTGGCAGCCGCACGACCGGTACGACCAATACGGTGCACGTAATCTTCCGGGACGTTCGGCAACTCGTAGTTCACCACGTGCGGCAGCTCTTCAATATCCAGCCCACGCGCGGCAATATCGGTTGCCACCAGCACGCGAATATCACCGGATTTAAAATCGGCCAGCGCACGCGTACGCGCCCCCTGAGATTTGTTACCGTGGATCGCCGCGCTGCGGATGCCGTCTTTATTCAGCTGTTCCGCCAGATGGTTCGCACCGTGTTTGGTACGGGTAAACACCAGCACCTGCTGCCAATTGCCCTGACCAATCATCTGCGACAACAGTTCACGTTTGCGTTTTTTATCCACGAAATGCACATGCTGAGTCACCTGCTCGGACGCGGTATTACGACGCGCCACTTCGATTTCCAGCGGGTTATGCAGCAGCTTTTCGGCCAGCGATTTAATATCGTCAGAGAACGTTGCCGAGAACAGCAGGTTCTGGCGTTTTGCCGGCAGTTTGGCCAGAACGCGACGAATGTCATGAATAAAGCCCATATCCAGCATGCGGTCAGCTTCATCCAGCACCAGAATTTCAACCTGATCCAGTTTCACCGCATTCTGGTGTTCCAGATCGAGCAAACGACCCGGGGTGGCAATCAGCACGTCTACACCGCCACGCAGCTTCATCATCTGCGGGTTAATGCTGACACCGCCGAAAACCACCAGCGAGCGAATATTGAGATACTTACTGTAATCACGAACGTTTTCGCCAATCTGGGCTGCCAGTTCGCGAGTGGGCGTGAGGATCAGCGCACGAACCGGACGGCGGCTTTTACCATGCGGCTGATGGGTCACAAGGTGCTGCAACAACGGCAGGGTAAAACCTGCCGTTTTCCCCGTACCGGTCTGGGCGCTGGCCATCAGATCGCGGCCTTCCAGCACGGCGGGGATCGCCTGCTGCTGAATAGGGGTAGGTTCACGGTAACCCTGCTCGGCAACGGCACGTAAAATATCAGGGTTCAAACCAAGGGAATCAAAAGACATAACAACTCCGAACCGCCCTGACCGTTACCGGTGTCGTTTTCAGGGAGATACACACAATAGAGATGACAAAAACCACAATGTCATGAAGGGGCGGAGTGTAGCAGTTTTTGTGATGTACCGCATAAATTATCCCTTCAACAGAAATTAATTCGCGGACTGGACAAGGTTGCACATCAGTCATAATCTTAATCAATCGATTGATTAAGATCAGAGTCGTGCCATGAATACACCCACCATGACAAGCAAAGGTGAACAGGCGAAAAATCAGCTCATTGCCGCCGCGCTGGCGCAGTTTGGCGAATATGGTTTGCACGCCACAACGCGCGATATCGCCGCGCAGGCCGGGCAAAATATTGCGGCCATCACCTACTATTTTGGCTCAAAAGAGGATTTATACCTCGCCTGCGCCCAGTGGATTGCGGATTTTATTGGCTCACAGTTTCGCCCGCATGCAGAAGAAGCCGAACGTCTGTTTGCTCAGCCGGAGCCGGATCGTGGCGCGATGCGCGAACTTATCCTGCGCGCCTGTAAAAATATGATCATGCTGTTAACCCAGGACGACACCGTTAACCTGAGCAAATTTATCTCGCGCGAACAGCTTTCACCCACCGCGGCTTATCAACTGGTGCACGACCAGGTGATCAATCCGCTGCATACCCACCTGACGCGCCTGATTGCTGCCTATACTGGTCGCGATGCTAACGATACCCAAATGATTCTGCACACCCACGCCATACTCGGCGAGGTGCTGGCCTTTCGTCTGGGGAAAGAGACCATTCTGTTGCGTACGGGCTGGTCAAAATTTGATGAGGATAAAACCGCGCTGATTGAGCACACCGTTACCTGTCACATCGATCTTATTCTGCAAGGTTTAACGCAAAGGAGTCTGGAGTCATGAAAAAACCTGTCGTTCTCGGGCTGGTTATCGCGGCCCTCGTTGCCGTGATTGCCGGTGGAACGTGGTGGTATCAAAGTCGGCAAGATAACGGTCTGACGCTCTACGGCAATGTCGATATCCGTAGCGTCAATCTGAGTTTTCGCGTCGGCGGCAGGCTGGCCTCGCTGGCGGTTGACGAAGGCGACGCCATTACCGCCGGTCAGGTGCTTGGCGAACTGGACCACGCGCCGTATGAAAACGCGCTAATGCAGGCAAAAGCGAATGTTGCCGCCGCCCAGGCACAGTACGATCTGATGCTGGCCGGTTATCGTGAAGAAGAGATTGCGCAAACCGCAGCGGCGGTCAAACAGGCGCAGGCCGCCTATGATTATGCGCAAAACTTTTACAATCGCCAGGTAGGACTGTGGAAAAGCCGCACCATCTCCGCTAACGATCTCGAAAACGCCCGTTCATCACGTGACCAGGCGCTGGCCTCACTGAAATCCGCCCAGGATAAACTCGCCCAGTATCGCAGCGGGAACCGTGTGCAGGATATTGAGCAGGCGAAAGCCACGCTCGAGCAAGCACAAGCTGAGCTGGCGCAGGCTGAACTGAATTTGCATGACACCACGTTAACCTCTCCGTCTGACGGCACGATTCTCACCCGGGCGGTTGAACCGGGTAGCATGCTGAACGAAGGAGGCACGGTACTGACGCTATCACTCACGCGTCCGGTCTGGGTTCGCGCCTACGTTGACGAACGAAATCTGAGCCAGGCGCAGCCAGGACGCAAAATTCTGCTCTACACCGATGGCCGCCCGGACAAGCCTTATCACGGTAAAATTGGCTTCGTGTCGCCCACCGCCGAGTTTACCCCGAAAACGGTCGAGACCCCTGACCTGCGTACCGACCTGGTTTATCGTCTGCGCATTGTGGTGACCGATGCAGACGATGCGTTGCGCCAGGGGATGCCGGTAACAATAAAGTTTGGCGATGAGGCACGGCATGACTGACGCCGTCATTACGCTGAATGGGCTGACGAAAAACTTTGCCGGAATGGAAAAACCGGCCGTCGCCCCGCTCGACTGTACCGTTCATGCCGGCTACGTGACCGGGCTTGTCGGGCCGGACGGCGCGGGCAAAACCACGCTGATGCGCATGCTGGCGGGTTTGTTAAAACCCGACGCCGGAAGTGCTGTCGTAATTGGCTTTGATCCCATCAAAGACGACAGCGCCCTGCATGCCGTGCTGGGTTATATGCCACAGAAATTTGGCCTGTACGAAGATTTAACGGTCATGGAGAACCTCAATCTCTATGCCGATTTGCGCAGCGTCACCGGCGACGTACGAGAAAAAACCTTTGCCCGGTTACTGGAATTTACCTCACTGGGTCCGTTTACCGGACGACTGGCTGGCAAGCTTTCCGGTGGCATGAAACAGAAGCTCGGGCTTGCCTGTACGCTGGTCGGCGAACCCAAAGTGTTGCTGCTGGATGAGCCAGGTGTCGGCGTCGACCCTATTTCCCGTCGCGAGTTGTGGCAAATGGTCCATGAACTGGCGGGCGACGGGATGCTGATCCTCTGGAGTACCTCCTATCTGGATGAAGCTGAGCAATGTCGTGATGTGTTGCTGATGAATGAAGGCGAATTGCTGTATCAGGGCGATCCGACCCAGCTTACGCAGACGATGGCCGGACGCAGCTTTTTAATGAGCAGCCCGCAGGAAAATAACCGCCGACTGCTGCAACGCTTGTTAAAACTGCCGCAGGTCAGCGATGGGATGATTCAGGGGAAATCCGTCCGTTTGATCCTGAAAAAAGAGGCCACGGCCCAGCAGATTCAGGACGCGAACGGTATGCCGGAGATAACCATCAACGAAACCGTTCCCCGTTTCGAGGATGCTTTTATCGATTTACTCGGCGGGGCCGGAACATCAGAGTCGCCGCTGGGTGCCATCCTGCATACCGTGGAAGGCACGCCTGGCGAAACGGTGATCGAAGCCAAAGCGTTGACCAAAAAGTTCGGCGATTTTGCCGCTACCGACCATGTAGACTTTGCCGTGCAGCGCGGCGAGATTTTTGGCCTGTTAGGCCCCAACGGCGCCGGAAAATCCACCACCTTTAAAATGATGTGCGGTCTGCTGGTTCCCACCTCCGGCAAAGCGCTGGTGCTGGATATGGACCTCAAAGTCAGCTCCGGCAAAGCGCGTCAGCATCTGGGCTATATGGCGCAGAAATTCTCCCTGTACGGCAACCTGACGGTTGAACAGAATCTGCGTTTTTTCTCCGGCGTCTACGGCCTGCGCGGTCGAGCGCAGAAAGAGAAGATCGATCGCATGAGTGAGGCATTTGGCCTGAAAAGCATCGCCTCCCACGCTACCGACGAGCTACCGCTGGGCTTTAAACAACGTCTGGCGCTGGCCTGCTCGCTGATGCATGAGCCAGATATCCTGTTTCTCGATGAACCCACTTCCGGGGTTGATCCCCTTACCCGTCGAGAATTCTGGTTGCATATCAACAGCATGGTGGAAAAAGGCGTCACGGTGATGGTGACTACCCACTTTATGGATGAGGCGGAATATTGCGATCGCATCGGGCTGGTGTATCGCGGCAAACTGATCGCCAGCGGCACGCCGGACGACCTGAAAGCAAAGGCTGCCGATAGCGACACACCGGACCCAACCATGGAGCAGGCGTTTATTACGCTCATCAATGACTGGGATAAGGAGCATACGCATGAGTAACTCCGCGCTCTCATGGCGACGCGTACGCGCGCTGTGCGTAAAAGAGACGCGCCAGATCGTTCGCGATCCCAGCAGTTGGCTGATTGCGGTGGTGATCCCGTTGTTGCTGCTGTTTATCTTCGGCTACGGGATCAACCTCGACTCCAGCAAGCTGCGAGTGGGAATTTTGCTCGAACAGCAGAGCGAAGAGGCGCTGGATTTTACCCACACCATGACCGGTTCGCCGTACATTGACGCCACCATCAGCGATAACCGTCAGGAATTGATTGAGAAAATGCAGGCCGGGCGCATTCGCGGGCTGGTGGTAATCCCGGTAGATTTTGCCCAACAAATGGCGCGACCCGGCGACACAGCCCCTATTCAGGTGATTACTGACGGCAGCGAACCGAATACCGCCAACTTTGTGCAGGGTTATGTCGAAGGTATCTGGCAGATTTGGCAGCAACAGCGGGCAGAGGATCGCGGGGAATCGTTCGAGCCATTAATCGATGTGCAGACCCGCTACTGGTTTAACCCCGCAGCTATCAGCCAGCACTTTATTATTCCCGGGGCGGTAACCATCATCATGACGGTGATTGGCGCGATCCTCACCTCGTTAGTGGTGGCGCGTGAATGGGAGCGCGGCACCATGGAAGCTCTGTTGTCTACCGAAGTTACCCGCGTTGAGCTGCTGCTGTGCAAACTGATCCCCTATTACTTTTTAGGCATGCTGGCGATGCTGCTGTGTATGCTGGTGTCGGTGTTTATTCTTGGCGTGCCCTATCGCGGCTCGTTGTTAATCCTGTTTTTTATTACCAGCCTGTTCCTGCTCAGTACGCTCGGCATGGGCCTGCTTATCTCCACTATCACCCGTAATCAGTTTAACGCCGCGCAGGTTGCGCTGAACGCCGCTTTCCTGCCCTCGATTATGTTGTCGGGGTTTATCTTCCAGATAGACAGCATGCCGGCGATTATCCGCGCGGTGACTTACATTATTCCGGCGCGCTATTTCGTCAGCACCCTGCAAAGCCTTTTTTTGGCGGGCAACATTCCGGTGGTGCTGGTTATCAACGTGCTGTTTTTAATCGCTTCGGCGGTAATGTTTATTGGCCTGACGTGGCTGAAAACCAAACGTCGGCTGGATTAAGGGGACGGGCATGTTTCATCGCTTATGGACATTAATTCGTAAAGAGCTGCAATCGCTATTACGCGAGCCGCAAACGCGAGCCATTTTGATTCTACCGGTACTGATTCAGGTCATTCTGTTCCCGTTCGCCGCGACGCTGGAAGTGACCAACGCTACTATCGCTATCTATAACGAAGATAACGGTAAACATTCGGTGGAGCTTACCCAGCGCTTCGCCCGCGCCAGCGCTTTTACGCATGTCCTGTTACTGAAAAGTCCGCAGGAGATCCAGCCCACCATCGACACGCAAAAAGCGCTGTTGCTGGTGCGCTTCCCGGCCAACTTTTCGCGGAATCTGGATACCTTCCAGCAAGCACCCATGCAAATTATCCTCGATGGACGTAACTCGAACAGCGCGCAAATTGCCGCCAATTACCTGCAGCAGATCGTGAAGGAGTACCAGCAGGAGCTGATGGACGGCAAGCCAAAACCGAACAACAGCGAACTGGTGATACGTAACTGGTATAACCCGAATCTGGACTATAAATGGTTCGTGGTTCCGTCGCTGATCGCCATGATTACCACCATCGGCGTGATGATCGTCACCTCGCTGTCTGTTGCCCGCGAACGCGAGCAGGGCACGCTCGATCAACTGCTGGTCTCCCCGCTTACCACCTGGCAGATTTTCATCGGCAAGGCGGTGCCTGCGCTAATTGTGGCCACTTTTCAGGCCACCATTGTGCTGGCGATCGGCATCTGGGCTTATCACATTCCGTTTGCCGGTTCACTGGGGCTATTCTATTTCACGATGGTGATTTACGGACTGTCGCTGGTCGGCTTTGGTCTGCTGATTTCATCGCTGTGCGCCACCCAGCAGCAGGCGTTTATCGGCGTATTTGTCTTTATGATGCCAGCGATATTGCTCTCAGGTTACGTCTCGCCGGTCGAAAATATGCCGGTATGGTTACAGAATCTGACGTGGATAAACCCGATCCGCCATTTTACGGACATCACGAAACAGATTTACCTGAAGGATGCGAGTCTGAAGATTGTCTGGGGAAGTTTGTGGCCGCTGTTGGTGATAGCGGCCACAACCGGCTCAGCGGCGTATGCGATGTTTCGCCGCAAGGTGATGTAGCTTTTTGTCTTTCGCCAACAGCGACACCACGGCGGGTCCGGCAAGGATCACCAGCCCCGCCAGGGCCAGCAAGACGTTGTTTTGCAGCACGCGCGACAGCAGCCACAAAACGATCATCGCGGCACCGAAATACCACGTCGTAGTGAGTTCTTCCAGCACATCCGCCACGTCGCGCCAGCGCTGTTCATGGTGACGTTGTAAAGCCAGCATTAATAAAACCGTTACGCCGTAAACGACGCATAATCCCAGGCCGACGTGCACCAGCGTGCCGCTCATCCAGCCCATTACCAGTAATGCCACTACCAGTAAATGCAACACAATCTGCCAGCAACTTAGACCCGTTGCGACACGAACACGTTGTTGCCACCTCATGGCTTTTCTCCTGAAGGATTTTCGACTAATTGTTCAGAGTACCGGACTTTACGGAAAATTCCGCAACACCGCATCTTTTTGTGACGACGACTACACTATTTTAATCAGGAAAGTGACGCCAACGGGAGAATCATGGCCAGACAAACAGAACGGTTTTCATTCAATGTGCTCACCATTAATACTCATAAAGGGTTTACCGCCTTCAATCGGCGTTTTATTTTGCCTGAGCTGCGAGAAGCCGTCAGAACGGTCGGTGCGGATATTGTGTGCCTGCAAGAGGTAATGGGCGCACACGAGGTGCATCCACTGCATGTGGAAAACTGGCCGGACACCACGCACTACGAATTTCTGGCGGATACCATGTGGAGCGACTTCGCTTATGGACGTAACGCCGTGTATCCGCAGGGGCATCACGGTAACGCCGTGCTGTCGCGCTATCCTATTGAACATTATGAAAATCGCGATGTGTCGGTCGGCGCGAGTGAAAAACGCGGGGTCCTGTACTGCCGCATCGTGCCGCCGATGCTCTCCCACCCGGTTCACGTGATGTGTGTCCATCTCGGTTTGCGTGAGGCCCACCGTCAGGCCCAGCTCGCTATGCTGGCAGATTGGGTGAATGCCTTACCTGAGGGTGAGCCCGTTGTGGTCGCCGGAGATTTCAACGACTGGCGACAAAAAGCCAATTATCCGTTGAAAGCCAATGCCGATCTTGACGAGATCTTTACCCGCGCCCACGGTCGCCCGGCGCGGACGTTTCCGGTGCAGTTTCCTCTGCTACGTCTCGACAGGATCTATGTGAAAAACGCGAATGCCAGTACCCCAACGATGCTGGCGCTGCGTCACTGGCGACATTTGTCCGATCATGCCCCTCTGAGTGCGGAGATTCATTTATGAAATTTGGCTGGCGTGAAGGCAATCAAATTCAACTACTGGAAAACGGCGATCAGTTCTACCCCGCCGTGTTTGACGCCATTGAACAGGCGCAACAAAAGATTATCCTCGAGACCTTCATCTGGTTTGAAGATGCGGTCGGAAAACAGCTGCATGCCGCGCTGCTGAGTGCAGCACGACGCGGCGTCAAAGCCGAAGTACTGCTGGATGGCTATGGCTCGCCGGACCTCAGCGACAGCTTCGTTAATGAGCTAACCGCAGCCGGCATTGTTTTCCGCTACTACGATCCGCGTCCGCGCCTGTTCGGCATGCGCACTAACCTCTTTCGCCGTATGCATCGCAAAATTGTGGTCATTGATGACCGTGTTGCTTTCGTCGGCGGCATCAATTATTCCGCTGAACATATGTCTGATTACGGCCCTGAGGCCAAGCAGGATTACGCCGTGCGCGTTGAAGGTCCCATCGTGGCCGACATCCTGACATTCGTGCTGGAAAACTTGCCGGGTCAGAGCGCCGTACGTCGCTGGTGGCGACGTCATCATCGCGCAGTCGAAAATCATCGGCCTGGCGAAGCGCAGGTACTGTTTGTCTGGCGCGACAACGAAGAGCATCGTGATGATATTGAACGCCATTATTTGAAAATGCTTACCCAGGCCAGACGGGAAGTGATCATTGCCAATGCCTACTTCTTTCCCGGCTATCGCTTTCTGCATGCCCTGCGTAAAGCGGCCCGACGCGGCGTTCGGGTAAAACTCATCGTGCAGGGTGAACCGGATATGCCGATTGTGAAAGTGGGCGCCCGCCTGCTGTACAACTATCTGGTAAAAGGCGGCGTCCATGTCTATGAATATCGCCGTAAACCTCTGCATGGCAAGGTAGCGCTGATGGACGATCATTGGGCGACGGTAGGCTCCAGCAATCTTGACCCGCTCAGCCTGTCGCTGAATCTGGAAGCGAATCTCATTATTCATGACCGTGCGTTTAACCAGACTCTGCGCGATAACCTGAACCCTATTATTGCGCAGGACTGCAAGCGGGTTGATGAATCCATGCTGCCCAAACGCACCTGGTGGAACCTGACCAAAAGCGTGCTGGCGTTCCACTTTTTACGCCATTTCCCGGCGCTGGTCGGCTGGCTTCCCGCGCATACGCCGCATCTGGCCGAAGTTGAACCGCCCGCACAGCCTGCCATGGAAACGCAGGATCGCATTCAAACTGAGGATGTCGGAGGAAAATCCTGATGGCCAAAGCACATCCGCGCTGGCGGTTAGCGAAAAAAATACTCACGTGGCTATTTTTCATTGCCGTCATCGTGTTGCTGGTCATTTATGCCAGCAAGGTCAACTGGGAAGAGGTCTGGACGGTAATCCGGGATTACAATCGGACTGCCCTGCTCAGCGCCGTGGGGCTGGTGATCGTCAGTTATTTACTCTACGGCTGCTATGACCTGCTCGGCCGACATTACTGTGGGCACAAGCTGGCAAAACGCCAGGTCATGCTGGTGTCGTTTATCTGTTACGCCTTCAACCTGACGTTAAGCACCTGGGTGGGCGGTATTGGGATGCGTTACCGGCTCTACTCGCGCCTCGGGTTGCCGGGGAGCACTATTACACGGATTTTTTCGCTGAGTATTACCACCAACTGGTTGGGCTATATTCTGCTGGGCGGTTTTATTTTTACCTTTGGTGTGGTCGAGCTGCCCGCGCATTGGTATATCGATGAAGATACGCTGCGCATTTTAGGCATTGCGCTGCTACTGATTATTGTCGTTTATCTGTGGTTTTGCGCCTTCGCTAAACATCGCCACATCACCATCAGGGGCCAAAAGCTGGTGCTGCCCTCCTGGAAATTCGCCATCGCGCAAATGGCGATATCCAGTACCAACTGGATGGTGATGGGAGCCATTATCTGGCTGTTGCTGGGTCAGGATATCAACTATTTCTTCGTGTTGGGCGTGCTGCTGGTGAGCAGTATTGCCGGGGTTATCGTACATATTCCGGCGGGGATCGGTGTGCTGGAGGCGGTCTTTATGGCGTTGCTGGCGGGAGAAGATACTTCTCAAGGCAAGATTATCGCCGCCCTGCTTGCGTATCGCGTCCTCTATTATTTTATTCCGCTGCTGCTGGCGCTTATTTGCTACCTGTTGCTGGAAAGTCGGGCGAAGAAGCTGCGGGCGAAAAACGAGAAGGCAATGGCGAAATGATTTGCCGGATGCGGCTTAACGCCTTATCCGGCCTACTTTCGATACACAACTGTAGGCCGGATAAACGCTGCGCCATCCGGCAACAGATAATTAACGACGATTGCCGAAGATGCGCAGCAGCATCAGGAACAGGTTGATAAAGTCCAGATACAGCGTGAGTGCGCCAAGAATCGCGTATTTGCGCAGATTTGAACTGTCGCGCAGGTCGATCTGCTCACCGATGTTTTTCAGCTTCTGCGTGTCATAGGCAGTCAGACCGACAAACACAATCACCCCAATATAGGTGACCGCCCACATCAACGCTTCACTCTTCAGCCAGAAGTTAACCAGCGAAGCCAGCACGATTCCGATCAACGCCATAAACAGCATATTGCCGAAACCGCTGAGGTCACGCTTAGTGGTATAACCGTACAGGCTCATGATCCCAAACATCCCGCCGGTGACCACAAAGGTACTGGCGATAGACGAGTAGGTGTAGACGATAAAGATGCTCGACAGCGTTAACCCGGTTAACGCCGAATAAAGCATAAACAGCGTGGTTGCCATACCGGCGCTCAGTTTTTGCACCATGCCGGACAACACGAACACCAGCGCCAGTTGAGCGATAATCAGGCCAAAGAAGGTGATTTTACTGGAGAAGACAAACATCATTACCGCGGGCGTATTTGCCGCATACCAGGCGATAAACGCCGTCAGCAACAACCCGCAGGTCATCCAGCCATAAACCTGCGCCATATACGTTTGCAGGCCGGAACGCGCCTGCACAATAGAATCGGATCGTGGGAATCGGTCCATGACAATCTCCTGAATCAGTATGAGCCTACAACAATTGTACTCTACCAGCGTTTTGCTGCTAGCTTATCGCTGTCACGAGCATCTACCCAACGTTCACCTTCCGGCGTGGCCTCGCGCTTCCAGAACGGTGCGCGGGTTTTCAGATAATCCATAATGAACTGCCCGGCGTCAAACGCGCTACTACGATGCGCGCTGGTTACGCCGACAAAAACGATTTCGTCGCCGGGCCACAGTTCGCCAATGCGATGAATCACCGTCACCCGCCCCAGCGGCCAGCGCGTACGCGCCTCGTCGACAATCTCCGCCAGCGCTTTTTCGGTCATGCCGGGATAGTGTTCCAGTGTTAACGCCTGCACGCTGTCACCGAGGTTGTGATTGCGCACTTTACCGGTGAAAGTCACCACCGCGCCATCTTCATCGCGCTCGGCAAGCCAGGGATACTCTTCCCCAACGCTGAACGGCGCATGCCCAACAACAATTCGCGTCTCAGCCATCTTAACCTCCGGTTACCGGTGGGAAGAAAGCCACTTCATCACCTGCGTTAAGGGAGTGGTCAAAACTGACCAGCGTCTGGTTCACCGCCGCCAGCAGCTTGCCGTCTTCCAGCGCCAGCGCCCAACGATCGCCTTTCGCCGCCAGATGCTGGCGCAGCGCTTCGACCGTTGCAAATTCGGCGGTAACCTCTAACGCATCCGTGTTGACCAGTTCACGGACCTGGGCAAAGAAAAGAACCTTAATCATGCGCATCCACCTTAAAATCGCCCGACTTACCACCACTTTTTGCCAGCAGGCGCACCGGACCAATCACCATGTCCTTTTGTACCGCTTTGCACATGTCGTAGATGGTCAACGCCGCCACGGAGGCCGCCGTTAACGCTTCCATTTCCACACCGGTTTTCCCGCTCAGGCGACACAGCGTCTCAATGCGTACACGATCGTGTTCCGGTTCGGCATGCAGGTTAACTTCGACCTTGCTCAGCATCAGCGGGTGACACAGCGGGATAAGATCCCAGGTCCGTTTGGCCGCCTGAATACCGGCAATGCGCGCCGTGGCGAAAACGTCGCCTTTATGGTGGCTACCATCGATAATCATCGCCAGCGTTTCGCTGCGCATCGTCACGAATGCTTCAGCACGCGCCTCGCGTACCGTTTCTGCTTTACCAGAGACATCCACCATGTGGGCTTCGCCAGCGGCGTTAATATGAGTCAGTTGCGACATAATTATTTCTTCAAATGTGGGTGGAAATTACACGGACGCGTACGGGCATCAAGCTGCGGCGCAATGATATTTTCCCAGGCGGTACGACACGCTTTGGTCGAACCCGGCATGGCGAAAATCAGCGTTTTATTCGCCACGCCGGCAATTGCCCGGGATTGCAGCGTCGCGGTGCCAATCTCTTCAAACGAGAGCATACGGAATACTTCGCCAAAACCCTCAACTTCTCTGTCGAACAGTGGTTGCAGCGCTTCCGGCGCCTGGTCGCCTTCGGTCAGTCCGGTGCCGCCGGTAATAAGCACAACCTGCACATCGTCACTGGCAATCCAGGCGGAAACCTGGGCGCGGATGGCATAACGGTTCTCTTTGACAATCGCCTTGTCAACAATCTGATGGCCCGCTTCCTGCGCCGAGTCACGCAGGTAGTGACCGGAGGTGTCATCCTCTTCGCCGCGACGGTTGGAAACAGTAAGAATAGCAATGCGTGTCGGGATAAATTCAGCGCTTACCTGACTCATGAAAACTCCTTTTAGCGATCAGCCGCCAATGTAAGATAAGTTTTGCGTAATACCGGTATTGTTCTGATGCAGGAAATGGGTCTGCTTTTTCTCCAGCAGCGCGGTTGAAATGCGTTCTTCCAGCGCGGGTTGCTGAGCGTCATCTTCCAGCAAATCACGCAGGCTTACGCCGCCTTCACCAAATAAACACAGATGAAGTTTGCCGACAGAGGAAACGCGCAGACGATTACAGGTGGCGCAAAAGTCTTTCTCATAAGGCATGATCAGACCAATTTCGCCAGCATAATCTGGATGACAGAAAACCTGAGCCGGACCGTCGCTGCGCAGGCGTTGCTGGTGGATCCAGCCGCGACGCAGAAGCTCATCGCGCAGTACTTGCCCTGAGATATGATGCTTACGGAAGAGAGAGCTGCCCTCGCCCGTTTCCATCAGTTCAATAAAACGCAGTTGAATAGGACGCGGTTGGATCCACGCCAGGAAGGTGTCCAGTTGATGATGGTTTACATCGCGCATCAACACCGTGTTGACCTTCACTTTTTCAAAACCGGCATCAAAGGCGGCGTCAATGCCCGCCATCACCTGCTGAAATTTGTCCTGCCCGGTAATGGCGTGAAACTGACGGGCATCGAGACTGTCGACGCTGACGTTGAGTGCCGTCAGACCTGCATCGCGCCAGGCGGCAGCATCGCGCGCCAGACGATAACCATTGGTCGTTACCGCAATCTGACGGATGGCGTCGTTTTCACGCACGGCGGCAATAATGTCGGTAAAATCGCGACGTAATGAGGGTTCGCCCCCTGTCAGGCGCACTTTTTCCGTCCCCAGACTGGCGAACGCACGGGTGACGCGGCGAATTTCATCAACGGTCAAAAAGCCGTTATTGGTGACCCCACCGGGCTTATAGCCATCCGGCAGGCAGTAGGTGCAACGAAAGTTACACACATCGGTAATCGACAAACGTAAGTAGTAAAACTTACGCGCGAAAGCATCGGTAAGTTGAGAGCCCATGTACACCTTTCCAAATACGGGAGACGCAGTCATTTCTTCCTGCGCCCTGGTGACAATCTCGTTCGAGCATTGCCACGGCCAAAGCACCGTATCATTTGACCCAGGTGCAGAGGCTAGAGTGTTTATACTCATCATACTTTGAGTACGTAGTGGTTATGCCGATACTAGCGTGTAAATGGCGATAATGCCAAGCACACTTACGCTGTATAAATGCGTATATAGCGACATGATCGTGCAATTTCGCTACAGAATAAGCAAAAACCACAGTTTTGCATTGATATACATCATCTTGCTGTCAGGTGCATGTCGTCAGAAAGGGGTAGATCGCCGAAAATTAATTTCGGCAAATGCCAACTGGATAATTGCTGAAAACACGCTATTTACGGTACTGTAGCGCCGATCAATTGATATCAGGAAACTCTATGCGCACTCGCACGCTGGCAGATTTAGATCGCGTTGTCGCTCTCGGCGGAGGGCATGGATTAGGACGCGTTCTCTCCTCACTTTCCCCTTTAGGTTCACGACTGACGGGTATCGTCACCACCACCGATAATGGCGGCTCCACGGGGCGTATTCGTCGTTCTGAAGGCGGCATCGCCTGGGGTGACATGCGTAACTGCCTGAACCAGTTAATTACCCAACCCAGCGTTGCATCCGCTATGTTTGAATACCGTTTTGGCGGTAATGGCGAGCTTTCCGGACATAACCTCGGAAATTTAATGTTAAAGGCGCTCGATCACCTCAGCGTGCGGCCTCTGGAAGCCATAAATTTAATTCGCAACCTGCTGAAGGTCGATGCGCATTTAATTCCGATGTCAGAGCTGCCGGTGGATCTGATGGCTATTGATGATCAGGGGCATGAAGTCTATGGCGAAGTGAATATCGATCAGCTCACTATCCCTCCTCAGGAACTGATGCTGTCGCCAAAAGTCCCCACCACGCGAGAAGCGGTTGAGGCAATCGCCGAAGCGGATTTGATTCTGATAGGACCAGGCAGTTTTTATACCAGCCTGATGCCGATCCTGCTGCTCGACGAACTGGCGCAGGCATTACGGCGTACCCCCGCCAGGATGGTCTACATTGGCAACCTGGGTCGCGAATTAAGCCTGCCAGCAGCCAGCCTGACGCTTAACGATAAGCTGGCAATCATCGAACAGTACGTTGGCAAGAAAGTGATAGACGCGGTGGTTGTCGGCCCGAAAGTAGATGTTTCCGCCGTTACCGGCCGCATTGTGATTCAGGAAGTACTGGAGGCCAGCGATATTCCGTACCGTCATGACCGTCAGCTGCTGCACCGCGCGCTGGAAAAAGCGGTACAGGCATTAGGCTGAACGGATTTGCCTGATGCGCCGCGCATCAGGCCGACAAACGCAAGCACCCCGTAGGCCGGATAAGGGGATACCCCGCATCCGGCACAAGCTTACGATGCCGCAATAAATAACTCGCGCAGTTGATGCAGTTGATCGCGGATCGTCGCGGCTTCTTCAAATTCGAGATTCTGCGCATGCTGCATCATTTGCCCTTCCAGCTCCTGAATCTTCTGCTGCAAAGCTTTTGGCGTCATATCCAGTTCGACAACGTCAGACTTCGTACCCGCACGTGACTTCCCTTTGCCCTTCGCCTTGGTCTTCGCAATATTCTGACCCAGCGCCAGAATATCGACCACTTTCTTGTTCAGCCCCTGCGGCGTAATACCGTGCTCTTTGTTGTAAAGCTGCTGTTTCTCGCGACGACGTTCAGTTTCACCAATTGCCTTGGCCATCGAGGCGGTAATTTTATCGCCGTAGAGAATCGCCTTGCCGTTGATGTTACGCGCCGCGCGACCAATGGTCTGGATAAGTGAGCGTTCAGAGCGCAGGAACCCTTCTTTGTCTGCGTCCAGAATCGCCACCAGCGAGACCTCAGGCATGTCCAGGCCCTCGCGTAACAGGTTGATACCCACCAGCACGTCAAACTCGCCCAGACGCAGGTCACGAATGATTTCCATGCGTTCCACGGTATCGATGTCGGAGTGCAGATAGCGCACCCGCTCGCCGTGCTCTTCGAGGTATTCGGTGAGGTCTTCCGCCATACGTTTGGTAAGCGTGGTGACCAACACACGTTCGTTAATCGCCGCACGCGTGCGGATCTCCGACAGCAGATCGTCAACCTGCGTCGCCACCGGACGCACTTCTATCACCGGATCCAGCAGGCCGGTCGGTCGTACCACCTGATCAACCACGTCATCACCGGATTTCTCCAGCTCATAGTTCCCCGGCGTCGCCGAGACGTAGATGGTCTGCGGGGCCAGCGCCTCAAACTCTTCAAATTTAAGCGGACGGTTATCCAGCGCCGAGGGCAGACGGAATCCGTATTCGACCAGGGTCTCTTTACGCGCCCGATCACCGCGATACATGCCGCCAATTTGCGGAATAGTCACGTGGGATTCATCCACCACCAGCAGGCCATCGGCAGGCAGGTAATCAAACAGCGTCGGCGGCGGCTCGCCTGGACCGCGTCCGGACAGATAGCGGGAATAGTTTTCAATCCCCGAGCAATAACCCAGCTCGTTCATCATTTCCAGATCGAACTGTGTACGCTGGCTTAAGCGCTGCTCTTCCAGCAACTTGTTATTCGCCAGCAGATTTTTACGGCGGTCTGCCAGCTCGACTTTAATTTCTTCCATCGCCTGTACGATACGTTCGCGCGGCGTGACGTAGTGCGTTTTCGGGTAGATGGTATAGCGGGAAATAGTCGATTCAACCTGCCCGGTAAGTGGGTCAAACAGCGACAAACGTTCGACTTCCTCATCGAACAGTTCCACGCGCAGCGCAATGTCGTCAGATTCAGCCGGAAAAATGTCGATAACTTCACCACGTACGCGGAAGGTCCCGCGCTGGAATGCCTGATCGTTACGGGTATATTGCAGCTCCGCCAGACGACGCAGGATCGCGCGCTGGTCGATAATCATCCCCACCGTAAGGTGCAGCATCATTTTCAGGTACAGGTCCGGGTCGCCCAAACCATAAATGGCGGAAACCGACGCCACCACAACGACGTCACGACGTTCCAGCAGCGCTTTAGTCGCCGACAGACGCATCTGCTCAATGTGTTCGTTGACCGAGGCATCCTTCTCGATGAAGGTATCAGAACTCGGTACGTAAGCTTCCGGCTGATAATAGTCGTAGTAGGAGACAAAATATTCCACCGCGTTTTCCGGGAAGAACTCTTTCATCTCACCGTACAGCTGCGCAGCAAGCGTCTTGTTAGGCGCCAGCACCATGGTAGGACGCTGTAGGTCCGCAATTACATTCGCGATGGTGAATGTTTTCCCCGAGCCCGTCACCCCCAGCAGCGTCTGATGCGCCAGACCGTCCTCCAGACCTTCTTCCAGACGACGTATCGCCTCAGGCTGATCGCCAGAGGGTTTAAAAGCGGAATTTAGTTTGAACGGTTTACTCATGAGCAGCTACCTGAAGCAATGGGCGGGCAGGTGTGTAATTTTACTCGCAGTAGTATATATTGCCAGTAAAATATACTGGATGAAAAAACAGTAACGCGCCAGAATATTTCTGTTACACCCGTCAAATGGCCGTGACGGCAGGCCAAAATTTGCCCCCAGACAAAATAAAACACCAGCAAAAACGTGTTATCCCCAAACCAATGCCTTTTTTAACATTTGTCAAGCCAGCCGATGAAAGTTTTATGGCAACACATGACACTTCTGCGACAGCCATTGATTTTATCTAACCACCTGTAATTTAATGATTATTATCTCAAGACGTCTTTCGCATCAATTTAGTCGCAAGCCGCGTCTTCTCTCGCTTACATTGTGTTTTCTAACCCTAATACACAAGGTTATCCACAGGAATAGTGGATAACTGCCTCCAGCCCGTGTGGACTGTAGCCTGGCAAAAACGCACTGACTCTCTTTTCCGGGGGGATAAAAAAAATTATCGCTATTTTTTGATATTTATCAGCTAACGAGGCGGTCAGGGAGAGCCGAGATCTTGCTCGCATTTTCACCATATTCTTGTCCGCGTACTGCAATAGCGACCAGCGTTATTTCCCGCCTCGATTCAACCGGCTGATGCCGTCAAAGACAAAATGCTCAGATCGAGATAACGTCCGGTCGATGCCTGCTCAGGATCTTCTGCCAGCCAGGGAATTTCCCCCAGCATAGGTGCTGGAATCACGCGCTTCAGCGTCGCCATGTATTCCGCATGACGTTTGCCGGGCGGCGTCACATCATTGGCTACCCATCCGGCAAGCGTCAGTCCGGCCTGCTGCACCGCCTGGGCGGTCAGAATGGCGTGATTGATGCAGCCGAGCTTAACGCCAACCACCAGAATCACCGGCAACTGCTCCGTTTTGACCCAGTCGGAAAAACTCAGCGTTGGCGAAAGCGGCGTAAACCATCCCCCTGCCCCCTCCACCAGTACCCAGTCAGCTTGCGCTTCAAGCGTGCGTAAACCCGCAGACATCACGGAGGCCAGAATGGGGCGACCTTCGTCGGCGCTGATGATATGCGGCGAGGTGGGTTCGGCGAAGGTGTAGGGGTTAATCGCCGCATAGTCCGCCGCCACAACGCTATTGCGTTGTAATGCCAACGCATCGCTGTTTCGCAGGCCATCAGCCGTCATTTCACTGCCTGACGCCACCGGCTTGTAGCCGACGGTTCGCAACCCCAGCTCTCCCGCAGCCTGAAGCAACGCACAGCTGGCGATAGTTTTACCGACTTCGGTGTCCGTCCCGGTGACAAAATACGTTTTAGTCACGTTGAATTACTCCTAAAAAAAGATGGTAGGTCAGCGGGTATTTCCCCTGCTGACAGGGCCAGGCTAACTGTAGCTGGCGCAGCTGAGCGCGCGTCAGCACACGCTGCTCGCGCCCATCATGCAAATGCGTCGCGCCGATGCCTTTTAGCGAGCGCATAGCACTCAGCGCATCATCAAACCACAGCGTGACGGCATGAGACTGGTATTCAACATCCCAGTCATACAGGGCGTTTTCCAGTTGTTCCACGGGCAAAAAACGGTTGGCATGCTCCCGATCGTCAACCGCCTGCCAGGCCTGACGAAGTTCCAGCATCGAACCCTGCGCCAGGGTACTAAACGCCACCGTCCCGCCAGGACGCACCACCCGGTAAAGCTCGCTTAACGCGCCGCGCAGGTCACTACACCACTGTACGGCCAGATTACTCCAGGCCAGGTCAAAGCTCGCGGTTGCCTGCGGGATGGCTTCGATATCCGCCAGTAGATAGTGATGGGCGACATCGTGACGCTGCGCTTCAGCCAGCATTTGCGATGACAGATCCAGCGCGCAAACCTCGCTCCCCTGCTCGCGCCAGTAGCGACTCATACGCCCCGGCCCACAGCCCGCATCCAATACCTGCGAGAACGTACTGCCATCCAGTAGCGCCAGTAACGCATCGGTACTCTGACGCTGTAGCTCTGCGTGTTGTTCATAGTGAGTGGCAGCGCGGCCAAACGCGGCGGCAATCGCCTGTTTATTGACCTGCGCCATGCAACACCTCCAGTAGACGATCGATATCCTGCACCTCATGTGCCTGCGTCAGCGTCAGCCGTAATCTGGCCGTACCGGTGGGCACCGTCGGCGGGCGAATTGCCGTCACCCAGCATCCCTGTTGCCGTAGCGCATCCGCCAGCTGCAAGGCTTTATGGTTATCGCCAACAATCAGCGGCTGAATAGCACTGGCAGAATTCGCCAGCGTTAAGCCCGCCGTATTCACCCCAGCGCGAAAACGCTGGATCAGCATCGCTAACTTTTCCCGGCGTTCATCGCCTTCACGGCTGCGGATCACCGCCAGCGCGGCGCGCAGGGCCTGAGCCTGTGCCGGAGGCATACTGGTGCTGTAGATCAGATGGCGGGCAAACTGCAACAGATAGTCGGCCACGCTGTCAGAACACAGGATTGCCGCGCCGCTGACGCCAAATCCTTTACCAAACGTCACCACTAACAGTTCGGGTTTCACCTGCTGTCGCCAGCAGGAGCCGCGCCCTTCTGCACCGGTTACGCCAACGCCGTGCGCATCGTCCACCAGCAGCCACGCACCGTGTCGTTCCGCCGCCGCGTGGATTTCAGCGAGCGGCGCGCTGTCGCCATCCATGCTGAATACGCCTTCAGTGACCACAAGCTGCTGCCCCGGACAGGGGACAGTCAGCAGACGATCCAGATGTTGCGGATCGTTATGGGTAAAGCGACGTAAAACAGCCGGGCTAAGGCTGGCGGCCTCCAACAGCGAGGCATGGCTAAGCCTGTCGGCGACAATGCGATCGTCTTTTTCCATCAATGCGGCTATCACCGCCTGATTAGCGGCAAAACCGGAGATAAATAACAACGCCCGCGAATAGCCCAGCCACTGCGCCAGCTCTTCTTCCAGCGCCTGGTGAGCCACGGAATAACCGCTGACATGACCCGATCCGCCGCTGCCGACGCCAAAACGTTCAGCTCCCTGCTGCCACGCGCAGATAATCTGCGGATGGTGGCTTAAGCCAAGGTAGTCGTTGCTGGAGAAATTCAGATACTGGCGGCCGTCGGTCTGCAACCAACGACCGGCGCCCTGAGTCACCGCATAGCGCCGACGCCACGCATCAGCGCAACGACGCGCCGTGAGCGCATCGTCAATTTTTTGCTGCCAGGTCATACGGTTGCCGCGTTGTAGTAATCGTCGGTATCCGGGGTACGCAGCGCCTGCTCCAGACGTTGTTGCTGTTCGTTATCCCCCGCCAGCACCGCCGTTTGCTGCGGGTTGAGACCCAGCTTGCGGAACAACAGCAAATCTTTATCTTCATTCGGGTTCGGCGTGGTCAGCAATTTGCAGCCGTAGAAAATCGAGTTAGCCCCGGCCATAAAGCACATCGCCTGGGTTTGCTCGTTCATCTGCTCGCGCCCGGCGGAAAGACGCACGTAAGAGGTTGGCATCATGATGCGCGCCACGGCGATGGTACGGATGAAATCAAACGCGTCGACGTCGTCGTTATCCGCCAACGGCGTGCCCTTCACTTTCACCAGCATGTTGATCGGCACGCTTTCCGGCGGCGTCGGCAGATTGGCTAATTGCAGCAGCAGACCGGCGCGATCGGTGACCGTTTCGCCTAATCCGACAATACCGCCTGAGCAGACTTTAATCCCGGCTTCACGCACTTTATCCAGCGTATCCAGACGTTCCTGATAAGACCGGGTGGTGATGATATTGCCGTAAAATTCCGGCGAGGTGTCGAGGTTATGGTTGTAGTAATCCAGACCCGCATCGGCCAGGCGCTGGGCCTGGGTTTCGTTGAGCGTGCCCAGCGTCATACAAGCTTCCAGCCCCAACTCTTTCACGCCCTGAACCATCTGTTCCAGGTAAGGCATATCGCGCTCGTGCGGGTTCTTCCACGCCGCCCCCATGCAAAACCGCGTTGAACCGGCCTGCTTCGCTTTACGCGCCGAGTCCAGTACCTGTTCCACTTCCATCAGGCGTTCCGTTTCCAGACCCGTTTTATAGCGGGAACTTTGCGGACAATATTTGCAGTCTTCCGGGCAGGCGCCGGTCTTAATCGACAACAGCGTACTGACCTGTACCTGCTGCGGATCGAAGTGCTGACGATGAACCTGTTGCGCTTCAAACAGGAGATCAAGCAGTGGTTTTTCAAATAATTCGGTGACTTGCGACATTGTCCAGCGAGAAGAATGAGCCATATTGGTATACGTTTCGTTGTCAGTTTGGTGTAGACTCGTAAACCTAAATCTTTTTAATTTGGTTTACAAGTCGATTATGACAACGGACGATCTTGCATTTGACCAACGCCATATCTGGCACCCTTACACCTCCATGACCTCCCCGTTGCCGGTTTATCCGGTGGCGCAAGCCGAAGGTTGCGAACTGGTTTTAGCCAGCGGTGAGCGGCTGATTGACGGCATGTCGTCCTGGTGGGCGGCGATCCACGGTTACAATCACCCGCAGTTGAACGCCGCAATGAAAACGCAGATTGACGCTATGTCGCATGTGATGTTTGGCGGCATTACCCATGCCCCGGCCATCACGCTATGTCGCCAACTGGTGGACATGACGCCCGAAGCGCTGGAGTGCGTTTTTCTCGCAGATTCAGGTTCGGTCGCCGTGGAAGTGGCGATGAAAATGGCGCTGCAATACTGGCAGGCTAAAGGGGAATCTCGCCAGCGTTTCCTGACATTTCGTAACGGTTATCACGGCGATACCTTCGGCGCGATGTCGGTCTGCGATCCCGACAACTCGATGCACAGTCTGTGGAAAGGGTATCTGCCGGAAAACCTGTTTGCACCTGCGCCGCAAAGCCGCATGGGCGGCGAGTGGGACGAACTGGACATGGTGCCTTTTGCCCGCCTGATGGCCGCGCATCGTCACGAGATTGCGGCGGTGATCCTCGAGCCAATTGTGCAGGGCGCTGGCGGCATGCGCATGTACCATCCTGAGTGGTTAAAGCGTATCCGTAAGATGTGCGACCGGGAAGGCATCCTGCTGATTGCCGATGAGATTGCCACCGGATTTGGCCGCACCGGCAAGCTGTTTGCCTGCGAGCACGCCGATATTACGCCGGATATTTTGTGCCTCGGCAAAGCGTTAACCGGCGGAACGATGACCCTTTCCGCGACCCTGACCACCCGCCTGGTCGCAGAAACCATTAGCAATGGCGAAGCGGGCTGCTTCATGCACGGCCCGACCTTTATGGGCAATCCGCTGGCTTGTGCCGTCGCCTCCGCCAGCCTGTCGCTTCTCAACACCGGCGAGTGGCGCTCGCAGGTCGCGGCCATTGAAGCACAGTTGCGTGCAGAACTCGCTCCGGCGGCGGACTCCTGTTGGGTCGCCGACGTACGCGTGCTCGGCGCAATCGGCGTGATAGAAACCACCCAGCCGGTAAATATGGCGGCATTACAGAAGTTCTTTGTTGAACAGGGCGTGTGGGTCCGACCGTTTGGCAAGCTGATCTATCTGATGCCACCGTACATTATTCAGCCCGAGCAGTTGCGCCGCCTGACTCAGGCCGTCAATGAAGCTGTGCGCCATGCAACATTTTTTAGCGATTAATCAGCGGTAAGCTCTACGGTTTCTGGCTACACTTTTTGGCTAACGAGAGGAGTCAGTATGAAACTAATCAGTAACGATCTGCGTGATGGGGAGAAGCTTGGGCATCGTCACGTCTTTAACGGCATGGGATATGACGGGGATAATATTTCCCCGCATCTGGCATGGGATGATGTGCCCGCCGGGACTAAAAGCTTTGTCGTGACCTGTTACGATCCTGATGCGCCCACCGGCTCCGGCTGGTGGCACTGGGTAGTCGTAAATCTGCCTGCGGATACCCGCGTTCTCACGCAAGGCTTCGGCTCCGGGCTGGTTGCACTGCCGGACGGGGTGATTCAGACCCGTACGGATTTTGGTAAAGCCGGTTATGGCGGCGCAGCGCCGCCGAAGGGGGAAACTCATCGCTATATCTTTACGGTTCACGCACTGGATGTAGAGCGTATTGATGTCGATGAGGACGCCAGCGGCGCGATGGTTGGATTTAATGTTCACTTCCACTCGCTCGCCAGCGCCTCGATTACGGCGATGTTTAGTTAAGTGCTGTTGTGCCGGATGTCGGCTTCGCCTTCATCCGGCCTATAAAGCAGACCGTAGGCCTGATAAGACGCGTCAGCGTCGCCATCAGGCATTTCTCTACAGAAATTCAGGCAGCAATTTCAGCAACGTTCCTTGCGCTAACAGTTCAGTCGCACACTCAATATCCGGGGCGAAAAAGCGATCCTGCGTATAATGGGCAACCCGCTCGCGTAGCGCCTGGCGCGCTTGCTCGAGCAATGGACTTGAGGTTAACCCTTCGCGCAGGTCGATCCCCTGACACGCCGCCAGCCACTCGACGGCAATCACGCCGCGCGTATTCGCCGCCATCTCCCACAATCTGCGACCCGCCGCAGGCGCCATAGAGACATGATCCTCCTGATTGGCGGATGTCGGTAAGCTGTCTACGCTATGCGGATGCGCCAGCGCTTTGTTCTCGCTCGCCAGCGCGGCAGCCGTCACCTGAGCAATCATAAAGCCGGAGTTAACTCCGCCATTTTTCACCAGGAAAGGCGGCAGTTGCGACATGTGTTTATCCATCATTAACGCAATGCGTCGCTCCGATAACGACCCGATTTCCGCAATCGCCAGCGCCAGGTTATCCGCCGCCATCGCCACGGGTTCAGCATGGAAGTTGCCGCCGGAAATCACATCACCTTCTTCGGCAAACACCAGCGGGTTGTCGGAAACCGCGTTGGCTTCAACCAGCAGGACATCCATCACCTGGCGCATTTGTGTCAGACATGCCCCCATCACCTGCGGCTGACAGCGCAGAGAATACGGGTCCTGCACTTTTTCACAGTTATGATGCGACTGCGAAAGCGCACTGGAATCCGTCAACACATGACGGTACAGCGCCGCGGCGTCAATCTGTCCGCGTTGTCCTCGCGCGGCATGAATCCGCGCGTCAAACGGACGACGAGAGCCTAGCACGGCTTCGGTGGTCATCGCCCCGCACACCGTTGCGGACGCAAACAGCTCCTGAGCTTCAATTAGCCCACGCAGCGCAAAGGCCGTCGAAGCCTGGGTGCCGTTGAGCAGCGCCAGCCCTTCTTTCGCTTCCAGCGTTATCGGCTCCAGCCCGGCCTTTTTCAGCGCTTCGGTCGCCGGGAGCCATTCCCCCTGCCAGCGCGCCTTCCCTTCGCCCAGCAGCGTCAGGGACATATGTGCCAGCGGTGCCAGGTCACCCGATGCTCCTACGGAGCCTTTCGCCGGGATCAGGGGATACACCTCGGCATTCACCAGCGCAATCAGCGCTTCAATCACGCTCAGGCGAATACCGGAAAAACCGCGTGCCAGGCTGTTGATTTTCAGCACCATAATCAGACGCACCATCGCGTCGTCCAGCGCCTCGCCGACGCCAGCCGCATGGGAAAGCACCAACGAGCGCTGTAAATTCTGCAAATCTTCTGTGGCGATACGGGTCTGGGCCAGCAGTCCAAAACCGGTATTAATACCGTATGCTGTACGGCCTTCAGCGACAATGTTATTGACGCAGGCGACGCTTGCGTTAATGGCGTCAATCGCGCTGGCATCAAGGCTTAGTTGGACCGGTTGCTGCCAGATGTCGCGGAGCTGTGCAAAAGTCAGTTGGCCCGGCGTTAATGTCATGGTATTCATCTCAGCGTTTCCCCTGCGTCGCAGCAACCATCGGCAAATTCAATCCTTCTTCGACAGCACATTCCACCGCAATATCATACCCGGCGTCAGCGTGGCGCATCACCCCAGTGGCCGGATCGTTATGCAATACCCGGGCAATACGCGCAGCGGCTTCATCAGTGCCATCACAAACAATGACCATCCCGGCATGCTGGGAGAACCCCATTCCCACTCCGCCACCGTGGTGCAATGACACCCACGTCGCACCGCTGGCGGTGTTCAGCAGCGCATTCAGCAGCGGCCAGTCGGATACGGCGTCAGACCCGTCGCGCATGGCTTCGGTTTCGCGGTTCGGACTGGCAACGGAGCCGGAGTCCAGATGGTCACGGCCAATAACAATTGGCGCGGACACTTCGCCGCTGCGCACCATTTCATTAAACGCCAGCCCCAGCTTCTGACGCCATTCCAGGCCGACCCAGCAGATACGCGCCGGTAAGCCCTGGAAGTTAATCCGCTCACGCGCCATATCCAGCCAGTGATGCAGGTGTTTATCGTCAGCCACGATCTCTTTCACTTTGGCATCGGTTTTATAAATATCCTGCGGATCGCCAGAAAGCGCCACCCAGCGGAACGGGCCAATGCCACGACAGAACAGCGGTCGAATATACGCTGGCACAAAGCCGGGGAAATCAAAGGCATTTTCCACGCCCATCTCTTTGGCCATCTGGCGAATGTTATTGCCATAATCAAACGTCGGTACGCCCATTTTGCTAAATGCCAGCATCGCTTCAACATGCGTTGCCATTGAGCGTTTTGCCGCCTGCACTGTACCCTGCGGATCGGACACCGCTTTCGCCTGATACTCTTCCCAGCTCCAGCCGGACGGCAGATAACCATGCAGCGGATCGTGGGCGCTGGTCTGGTCGGTCACCATATCCGGGCGCACACCACGTTTCACCAGCTCCGGCACAACGTCGGCGGCGTTCGCGCACAGCGCAATGGAAACCGCTTTACCCTCACGGGTGTACTTATCGATACGCGCCAGCGCATCGTCCAGCGATGTCGCCTGCTCGTCCACGTATCGGGTACGCAGACGAAAATCAATGCGGCTTTGCTGACATTCAATGTTCAGCGAGCATGCGCCCGCCAGCGTCGCGGCTAACGGCTGCGCCCCACCCATCCCGCCCAGCCCGGCGGTTAGCACCCAGCGTCCGCTCAGGTTACCCTGATAATGCTGACGCCCGGCCTCAACAAAGGTTTCATACGTCCCCTGCACGATGCCCTGACTACCAATGTAGATCCAGCTCCCGGCGGTCATCTGACCGTACATCGCCAGTCCTTTGGCATCCAGCTCGTTGAAGTGCTCCCAGGTTGCCCAGTGCGGAACCAGGTTAGAGTTAGCAATCAGTACACGCGGGGCGTTGTCATGGGTTTTGAACACACCGACCGGTTTACCCGACTGGACCAGCAGGGTCTCATCGCTCTCCAGTTGCGTCAGCGCATTAACGATGGCGTCGTAACATTCCCAGTCACGCGCGGCGCGGCCAATCCCGCCGTATACCACCAGCTCATGCGGATTTTCCGCCACGTCGGGATCCAGGTTGTTCATTAACATGCGCAGCGGCGCTTCGGTCAGCCAGCTTTTGGCCGTTAAGGTGGTGCCACGCGGGGCACGAATATCCTGCTGACGATATTTGCTATGGGACATGACAGAAAACTCCTCGCGAACGTCGGATAGATAAGTAACATATACTTGTCTATACAAGCTGCTGCAAGGGTGGCTTTAACAATTAAGATACATTTTTATTATATTGCGTCAGCAATCACGGTTTTGGTATCCCGACATCAGGACATAAACCGTCCTTGTAGGCGATAGCGGGAACCCGGAAACAGCAAACGGGCATGAGAGACAATGGATGACGCGGACCAGGTTTTGCGGCGGATCAGCAAGCAGGGATCGTGTTCTTTGATATTCAGCAACGCGCACTCTTCAGCACTGGCGCGTACCGCTTCGACAATGTGCTCACCTTCCGTTAAAGGGGCGATCAGCGACAGGTAAGCGTGCGGCGTGGTCTGGCTGTAATCCTGCGCCAGATACTCCGGTACAATCTCCGCATTCACACAGCGATCTTCAATTTGTACCGGCAAATCGTTCTCGTAGTGCACCATGATGGAGTGAAAAATGGGGGTGCCTTCTTTAACGTTTAACACCAAAGCCTGCTGCGCATTTGCCTGAGTTCTTTCCAGCGTCAGAACTTCACAACGGTGCTGATGCTGACGCGCGTTGATTTCATCCGCAATGCTGCGAATTTCAAACAGCGCAGACTGACCTTTTGGCTCGGCGACAAACGTCCCCACCCCCTGCAAACGTACCAGCAACCCCTCATCCGTTAACTCGCGCAGTGCCCGATTGATGGTCATTCGGCTAAAACCATACTGTGCCACCAGCTCTGCCTCAGACGGGATACGATCGTGAGCTTGCCAGATGCCGCTGGCAATTTTTTCGCTGATCTCCTGTTTTACCTTTTCGTAAAAAGGGGCCGGAGCAGAACGGGATGGGAGCATGCGTGTGCCTTCCTTAAGCTGAAATGTGAATGGGTATAGTTTACAGACATTACCCGAACCTGATAAGCGTAACGCCCTCAGGCATGTCAGTGCCACCAGTGCGCGATTTGCCAGCCTAATCGCGCCGCAACGCGTGCCGCTCTGCCATCATCGTCAAAGCGTGGATTAAATTCAACCATATCCACCGCCTGCAGTTTACCGCTACGACAAAGGGGTTCAATCAGCCCCAACAGCGTCGCCAACGGTACGCCCAGCGCAGCGGGCGCTGACACCGCGGGCATTTCCCAAACCGGCAGCACGTCAAGGTCGATAGTCAGATAGATGACATCCACGCCAGAGGCAAACTGCGCCAGCTGGGCCTGTGCCGAATCACAGTGCAAATCTTCCACCACGGTGACACCGAGCCGCTGCGCTTCATCCCACAGTGCCTGGGTATTTGCCGCCCGACTGACGCCGATACAGGCATAGTGAAATCCGCGCTGCTGTTCATCGCAAAGGTGCGCCAGCTGGCGAAACGGCGTACCGGATGTGGCCTGGTCGGCATGACGCAAATCAAGATGCGCGTCGAGATTGATGATGCCCACTTTTGCCTGCGGGAACGCATCCAGCACGCCAGCGCCATGCGCAAACGCGGTTTCGTGCCCTCCCCCCAGTACCAGGGTACGCATATTCTCCTGCTGACAGCGCTGTACCGCCTTGCGTAGCGCCTGCTGAGCGCCCTCAAGATCGGGGGCCTGCGCCACAATATTACCCAGATCCACCAGCCGCTGATGCCCGTCGTGACTGGCTAAATTCGCCAGCGCTTTACGTAGCGCGTCTGGCGCTCCGGCGGCTCCCGTACGCCCCTGATTACGTTTAACGCCTTCATCACAGGCAAAACCAAGCAGTGCTATCTGCTCAGAGTACATTTCCGGGGAGAACGCCGGACTCAGCGTAATGGTCTGAAACAGGCGCAGCGCAGTCGGCGACTCGGCGCGGTCATCTCGCCCCTGCCATAGCGCAGGAGACGCAGGTTGCCAGTTAGTCATGCAGGTTGTCCTTTGAATACACGTTGGTAGAGCGGGTTACGCCCAGGCTCATAGAGGATCTCGACCGGGAGTTCGGCATCCCACACCACAAAATCGGCCACAAACCCGGCCTTCAATTGACCGTGAGTGGCATGACGGCCCAGCGCCCGGGCCGCATGACGGGTGACGCCAGCCCACGCTTCTTCCGGCGTTAAGCCAAACTGGACGCAAGCCATGTTCATCGCCCAGTGCAGACTGATAAACGGACTGGTGCCAGGGTTGAAGTCGGTCGCCACCGCCATCGGCACCTGATATTGCCGTAACAGCTCTACCGGCGGACGCTGTTGCTCTTTGAGGAAATAGAAAGCGCCGGGCAACAACACCCCAACCGTACCGCTTTGGCTCATCGCCGCCACGCCCGCTTCATCAAGATATTCAATATGGTCGGCTGATAAACCGTGGTAGCGGCTCACCAGTTGGGCGCCGCCGAGCAATGACAGTTGTTCAACATGCGCTTTGACCGGGATGCCCAGCGCCTGTGCGGCCTGAAACACCCGCTCACTCTGCGCCAGCGTAAAACCGACGCTTTCACAGAACAGATCGACGGTCTCGAACAGCCCTTGTTCCCACAACCGCGGCAAAATAGTCTCGCATACCAGCGTAATATAGCCGTCAGGATCGCCCTGGTATTCCGCCGGGGTAGCATGCGCGGCCAACAGCGTGGGGCTTATTTCGACGGTGTTTTCCGCCGCCAGCGCTGCCACGACCCGTAATATTTTCTCTTCTGTCTGCAAATCCAGACCATATCCAGACTTTATTTCCAGTAGCGTAACGCCTTCTTTGATTAACCTCTCCATTCTCTGATGCGCTATATGAAGAAGTTGTTCATCAGTGGCGCTGCGGGTCGCCGACACGGTGGCATTAATACCGCCCCCCTGGGCGCTTATCTGCTGGTAGGAAACACCGTTAAGCCGCTGCTCCCATTCACCTGCGCGATTCCCGCCAAAGATCAGGTGCGTATGGCAGTCGATCAGGCCAGGGGTAACCAGCCGGCCCTGCATATCAAAGGTATTGTCATGTGTGAGGTATAACGAAGACTCCGGCACAATAGCGCGAATCTTACCCTGGCGGACGATCAACGCATATCCATCCACCAGCCCATACGGGTTATCACGTTCAGGATCCATGGTCGCCAGGCGAACATTGCGCCAGATAACATCATCAGGGAAGAATTGCTGCATTTGACTCACCACTTGTCATAGGTTGTATAGACATTTATTTTTGATTCTGCGGATGTTGTCAACCTGAAGGACCATAATTGTTATCTATTTGTGATATAAGGTCTCTCCGCGCCGGGCATTACGGCGATAAAAAAGAACTTTTTACCTTTTAACCTTCCCGTTTCGCTCAACTTAGTATAAAAAAGCAGGCTTCAATGGATAACTTTCAAAGCCCGGAGCAACCTGTGAACATATCATCAGTTTCCCGTCTGGCGCTGGCAATGGCTTTTGGCGTGACGCTGACCGCCTGTAGCTCTACACCGCCCGATCAAATTCCTTCCGATCAGACCGCGCCAGGTACCGCTTCGCGCCCGATTCTGTCGGCCAATGAAGCAAAAAACTTCGTCGCCGCGCACTATTTTTCCGCGCTGACGCCAAATACCGCGCCATGGAGCCCCTCTGCTATTACTTTACCCGCGCAGCCTGACTTTGTCGTTGGCCCGGCAGGCACCCAGGGCGTGACGCATACCAGCATTCAGGCTGCGGTTGATGCGGCAATCATCAAACGTACCAACAAACGTCAGTACATCGCGATCATGCCGGGTGAGTATCAGGGCACGGTCTATATTCCGGCAGCGACGGGTAGCCTGACGCTTTATGGTACTGGTGAAAAACCGCTGGATGTGAAAATTGGCCAGGCCATTGACGGTGATATGAGCACCGCTGACTGGCGTCGTACGGTGAACCCAGGCGGTAAATATATGCCGGGCAAACCTGCGTGGTATATGTTTGATAATTGCCAGAACAAGCGCGGCACGAATATTGGCGTGATGTGTTCGGCGGTCGTTTGGTCGCAAAATAACGGTCTGCAATTGCAGAACCTGACCATCGAAAACAACCTCGGTGATAGCGTTGATGCAGGAAACCATCCGGCCGTCGCCCTGCGTACCGATGGCGATAAAGTGCAGATCAACAAGGTCAACATCCTGGGCCGTCAGAATACCTTCTTCGTGACCAACAGCGGCGTACAAAACCGTCTGGAAAACGATCGCCAGCCGCGTACGCTGGTGACGAACAGCTACATTGAAGGCGATGTGGATATCGTGTCTGGTCGTGGCGCGGTGGTATTCGATAACACCGATTTCCGCGTTGTGAACTCCCGTACCCAGCAGGAAGCTTACGTGTTTGCACCGGCTACCCTGTCAAACATCTACTACGGTTTCCTGGCTATCAATAGCCGCTTCACGGCAAGTGGTGATGGCGTGGCGCAGCTGGGCCGCTCGCTGGATGTTGATTCTAACACCAATGGACAGGTGGTTATTCGCGACAGCGTGATTAACGAAGGCTTTAACATGGCGAAGCCGTGGGCTGACAGCGTTATCTCAAAACATCCATTTACCGGTAATACCGGGGCGGAAGATGATAAAGGCGAAATCCAGCGCAACCTGAACGACACCAACTTCAACCGCATGTGGGAATACAACAACCGCGGTATTGGTAGCAAAGTGGTTGCAGAACCTAAGCAGTAAACGTCATCCCCTTCTGTAGGCCCGGTATGCAGATTTGCGCTACCGGGCAATGTGCCGGAGGGCGGAGAAAACCGCCATCCGGCCTACAGGTCGCTTTACGCCAAACGCGCTTTGTTAAAGTTAATCAAACTCCCTGCCTTAATAATTTCACGCTCTTCTACGGTCAGACTTTCCATATACAAACTGATTTCACTCACCGCACCATCATCATGAAGGACGTACGCTTTGATCGTGTTACTGCATTGATCCAACGCGTGTCGGATTCCGGGAATGTAGATGTAGTCCCCGACCTCAAAAGTTGGTTTCTCGGTCATTTGTAGCGGCAACATACCCCAGTTGATCACATTAGAGCGGTAACGCTTAGTGGCATATTCCTGGGCGATGTTCGCCAATCCGCCAATCACTCGCTGACAGCTTGCCGCCTGCTCGCGTGCGGAACCATCCCCAGGCTTCACGGCGTACACCATGCTGCCAATCTCAGTGTCCAGCGGTTGCACATTTTCGTGACCAGCTATCTGTCGGATGCGTTCGAAGACTGGCACCAGTTCACTGATATCACCTGAGAGGCGCCTTTTTTCCAGCTCAGCAGTGGCTTTACTTCTCGCCACATACCCGGGATCGCGTCGGGAAAGCGTAAATTCCGCCAATCCCAAAGGATTAGAGCGATATGAAGAGGTTTCTCCGGACGGTATCAGCTCATCCGTCGTCGTCACGTCATCAAGGATCTTTGAGGCCACTTTCAGCAGAATATTTTGCGTAAGCGCCCCCATTTCCGGCCAGTCTTTGATATTGGGGCCATAAATTAACGGCTGCTGCGTGGCCCCTTTGACATACCCCTGATAAACGCGGCTTTTATAAGGCGCAGGGTTAAACGCATAGTCCGGCACCTTATCCCAGCAGTCCAGTTCGGTCGCGGCGGTGAGGTATCCTCCACGGGCCGCCGTCGCCGCTATCGAACGCGCATCCATCAGCGCAACAGCGGACATTTGCCCATTGCCCGGTTTCGAACCTTCACGGTTAGGGAAGTTACGCGTGGTATGGCGGATGCTAAGCCCGTTGTTGATTGGCGTATCACCCGCGCCGAAGCAAGGACCGCAGAAAGCGGTTCTGATGATCGCACCTGCGCCGAGCAGATCCGCAACGACCCCTTTCTGCGCTAAATCCATAAACACCGGCTGTGACGAGGGATAAACGGCCAGCGAGAAAGCATCGCTGCCGCAGGATTGACCGCGTAATGCCTGCGCCGCAGCAATGACGTTTTCATAGTTGCCTCCCGAGCAGCCGGCAATGATCCCCTGCTGTACTTTTAATCGACCATTTTCCACTTTATCCAACAGCGACAGGCTGGCTTTACCCTGTGCAATACGCGCAGATTCAATTTCGATCTCGCGCAGAATATCCGTCAGATTTTCATTGAGCGTAGCAATCTCATAGACATTACTTGGATGGAAGGGCAGCGCGATCATCGGTTTAATCGCACTAAGGTCAACATAAATACAACCATCGTACCAGGCCATTGGCTGCGGGGTGAGCTGACGATAATCTTGTTCACGGCCATGTAATGCCAGCCAACTGCGAGTCTCGTCATCCGTCTGCCAGACGGAGCTCAGGCAGGTGGTTTCGGTGGTCATCACATCCACACTGTTACGGAAATCCGTTGAGAGATGACTGATGCCAGGGCCAACAAACTCCATGACTTTATTTTTGACGTAGCCATTTTTAAACACTGCGCCGATAATCGCTAATGCGACATCCTGTGGGCCTACGCCCGCCGCAGGCTTACCGGTCAGATAAACGGCAACCACGCCGGGATAATCAATATCCCAGGTATCGTTTAACAGCTGTTTGACCAGCTCCCCGCCCCCTTCTCCCACAGCCATTGTGCCTAATGCGCCGTAACGCGTATGGCTGTCTGAGCCGAGGATCATTTTTCCGCCACCTGCCATCATTTCACGCATATATTGATGGATGACGGCAATATGTGGCGGTACAAAGATACCGCCATAACGCTGCGCCGCTGACAGACCAAACATGTGATCGTCGCCGTTGATGGTTCCGCCTACCGCACATAATGAGTTATGGCAGTTAGTCAGTACATACGGCAGCGGAAAACGCTCCATACCCGAGGCTTTTGCCGTCTGAATAATACCGACAAAAGTAATATCGTGTGAGGTTAATGAATCAAACTTGATTTTAAGTTTGTTCATGTCTGCGGAAGTATTATGCGCAGAAAGAATCGACCACGCGATAGTTCCTTTTTTCGCCTCTTCTTTACAAATATATTCAGGCAAATTTTCCTCAGCGATAATTTCATTATTACCGGAGAGGTAAATTCCTTTCTCATAAAGTTTAATCATTAGATACTCCACATTGCTGTGCTCTGAACAGAGCACAGACAACCAATGAACGATGTAATTTAATTAGACCAGGTTCCAGCCAATCAACATATTCCACCACCAGATCCCCAGCGTAATATGGACCAGGAACGTTAAGAACGTCAGCATTGCACCAACCAGCCACCACGATTTGATATCGTTATATCCGACACCAAAAATGACCGGTCCAGCAGCGCCACCATAATGGGTGACCATTCCGCCATACGAGTTAGAGAAGAGTAATGCCAGCGCGGTTAACATCAGCGGTGCGCCGGAGACATTCGCCAGCATGGCAAACACCGGCATCATCGCCACAATATAGGCGCTGCCTGAGGCAAAGAAATAACGAACGATAATACTCAAAAAGAGAATAACAAAGAACGCAACGTTACCATGATTGCCAAAGTCGAGGTTATTTTTGAAGAGTTCAGCTAACCAGTCAAAAAACTTCACTTTTGATAATAATGAACTTAAGCCGATAATACCGCCGTACCAGATTAAGGTATTCCAGCCACCCTTATTTTTAACGACATCATCCCAGGTTACGACACCTAACAAGAGCATCATACCCATTACGACAATAGCCACCGTTGATTCATCAACGCCGAGCGTTTTACTGAAGATCCATCCCAATAGCGCGAGGACAAAAATGCCCAGCAGCATTTTTTCTCGCACCTTCATGGGCCCCAAATCCTCAAGCCCGGCCTTGGCGATAGTTTTGTTATCAACCTTTTTGATTTCAGGTGGATACATAAAATAGATGACTAACGGCGTCGCCAGCAACATAACCAGGCCTGGCAAACTCGCAGCAAGCGCCCACCCACCCCAACTCAGTTGCAAGTGGCAGATATCATTGATCATCTTCAATGCCAGAATATTGCCTGCCATCGCGGTAAAAAACATATAGCTGGTTGTTTTGGTCACCATATAGACCGTCATCATCAGATAGTGGCCTACACGTCGTGGGCTTTTGTCTGGTTCAGAACCCAACGCCACCGCCACGCTATTGATGATGGGTAATACGATTCCTCCTGCTCGCGCGGTATTTGACGGTGTGGCCGGGGCCAATACCAGGTCAAGAAACACGGTCACATAGCCAAGACCAAGCGTGGTATTGCCTATTTTACCGATCAGGATATAAGCAATGCGCTTGCCCAACCCCGTAGTCACAAAGGCGGCGCTTAAGGTAAATGCCGAGAAAACCAACCACGTGGTGCCGGAAGCATAGCCGCTCAACACACTGCTGGTTTTCAGTACCCCGTAGCCTAAATTGCCGACAACCACCATTGAAGCGGCAACGGCAATTAATAACACGACGGGTTCAGGAAAAGGCTTGATCACCAGTCCGACAATGGCGGCAAGATAAATACCAAACAGCACCCATGCCAGTTCACTTAATCCCGCTGGCGCAGGAATAAATCCTATAATACAGGGGATGACTAATATTAATATTAGCTTCCATAATGACTTAACGTTCATTTTTGAATCCTGGATAATCTGTACAGGTCATACAGAATGTTTCTCGATTTTCCGTAATCACAGCAAAATGAGGTCAATGCTGTCAGGGAAGATAAACGTCACCAGCGAAAATTTTTCTGGCGGTACGAATAACCGAAGCCCGGATGGTAGAAGGTTCGTCTCCCTCATTAGTTAAATAAATATCAAGAACGCCGCCAGGATGTTCGATAGTGATATTTCCATACTGTGCACCTGCCGTTACCTGACGCGTGACAGTACCGTTAATGGCACAACTGCTGGCGATAGCTATCGCCCCGGTAATCGCCAGTGCTTTATGGCATGAGTGCGGCATAAAATAACGAACATTAATTGCGCCGCCATTTTGCGCCGCAGAAATGAGAATGGGTTTTGGGATCACCTTATTACTGACATCACCCAGCCCCATCGCCTTACCAGCCTGTAAACGAATAGACTCAATACGCGATAATAATTCGCTGTCGGCATCCAAATTTTCCGGTAACTCATATCCGGTTTTTCCCAGATATTCGGCAGGGATAATTACCACTGGCGTCGCCATATCCATACAGGTAACAGGAACGGAGTCGATATAATCGATCTGCTGTCCCGTCGGAAAAATATGTCCAGTTTTCGAGCCCGCGGCATTGAGAAACGTCAGCGCAATAGGGGCGGATGTTCCCGGTACACCATCAATTCTTGCGGTTCCTTCATACTCAACAGCACCGTGCGGTGTCTGGATATCAGCTTCGATAAAGGTGTTGGTGTTCACATTGCGAACACGCACGCGGGTGGTCGGCGCGGAAGCGGTAATCAGCCCCTTTTCAATAGCAAACGCGCCAACGGCGGAAAGCATATTGCCACAGTTCGGCGTGGTATCGACCCGTTGTTCATGTACCAGTACCTGCGCAAATAAATAATCGATATCAGCACCAGGATCGTTTGAACGGCTGACAATGGCCACTTTACTGGTTAACGGATTGCCACCGCCAATACCGTCTATTTCCAGCGCATTGCCCGAACCCATAATGCCAATCAATACTTCATCACGCAGCGTTTCTTCTTGCGGCAGGTCTTGTGCTAATAAAAATGCGCCTCTGGAGGTTCCTCCGCGCATCATAACGCAAGGTATTTTTTTCATAATAATGCTCTCAATGTTATTTCCACTCAGTACATGGTTTCATGCCATGAATTGGGTGGCTAATGACTTTGTTGGCATGATTAGTGATTTATTTTTATTAATGAGAGTTAGAAAATGCAGATACACTGGGTACATTCATCAAAGGTAGGGGATCCCCCTGATATTGTCCGGAGTCAGAATGAAACACGAGCTATCGAGCATGAAGGCATTCGTCACGCTGGCAGAATCCGATTCGTTTAACAAGGCTGCAAACTTACTTAATATTACGCAACCTGCATTAACGCGCAGAATTAAAAAAATGGAAGAGTATTTACATACTCAGCTCTTTGAAAGAACCACTCGCAAAGTAACATTAACAAAAGCGGGGGAAATGTTATTACCTGAAGCCAGAAAATTAATCAGAACGCTAGATGAAACTATATTTAACATTAGTGAAATAAATACTCATCATCACGGAATGGTGACATTATCTTGTATTCCCACCGCGGTATTCTATTTTTTACCGTTGGCGATAGGGAAATTTAATGAACGGTATCCCAACATCAAAGTGCGAATTATTGAACAAGGTACGAATAATTGTATGGAATCCGTACTGTGTAACGAGGCTGATTTTGGAATAAACATGAACAACATCACAAATTCCTCTATCGAGTTCACACCTCTGGTTAACGAACCGTTTGTTCTGGCCTGTCGGCGCGATCATCCGCTCGCGAGTAAGCAATTGGTTGAGTGGGAAGAGTTGCTGAATTACAAATTGATAGGCGTTCGATCCTCAAGCGGTAACCGATTGCTGATTGAACAACATTTGGCCGATAAGCCATGGAAATTGGATTGGTTCTATGAGGTTCGCCATTTGTCGACGTCACTGGGGCTGGTTGAGGCCGGGCTTGGCGTTTCCGCGTTACCGGGACTTGCAATGCCACAGACGCCGCATCCCACGCTGATAGGGATCCCGCTGATTGAACCAGTCATCAGACGCACTATGGGAGTTATCCGCCGAAAAGATGCGGTTCTCTCACCGCCCGCTGAACGCTTTTTCTCCCTGCTGCTTAATTTATGGGCTGACCACAAAGATAGCCTTTGGAAATCTGTTGCCGAACTCCAGGAAAGTGTACCGCGGCTTAAATAAGCATAAAAAAATCCGCAACCTGTAAAGGATTGCGGATCGCTTATCATCCCGCGCGTTTTTAGTACGCGTTAACCACCACCCACATCGGGCCCTGGCCTACCGCATAGCGGCCTTTTTCAGTCAGCAGTCCTTGGGCACCTGCGATCTCGTACACCGCGATGTGATGAGATTTTTGCCCGGCGGCGATCAGGTATTTACCGCTGTGGTCGATATTAAAACCGCGCGGTTGCGTTTCGGTCGGCTGGAAGCCTTCTTTCGTCAGCACACTTCCGTCTTCTGAGACGCTAAACACCGTAATCAGGCTGGCGGTACGATCGCAGGCATACAGATGACGACCATCCGGCGTAATATGAATATCTGCCGCCCATCGGGTATCGGAGAAATCAGTTGGCATCATATCCAGCGTCTGCACACACTCAATTTTGCCGTGCGGATCTTTCAGCTCCCAGACGTCAACAGAGCTGTTCAGCTCATTCACGCAATAGGCGTATTGCTTATTCGGATGGAACACCATATGACGCGGACCCGCACCTTCCACGGTGGTCACTTCTGCTGGCTCCTGCGCGACCAGATGGCCATCATCGCTGACGTCAAACAGACAGATACGATCCTGTTTCAATGCCGGAACCCACAGAGTACGGTTATCCGGAGAGATGTTGGCCGAGTGGCAGCCGTCAAGACCTTCAATCACATCCACCAGCCCCACCGGTAGACCATCTTCCAGACGCGTGACGCTCACGCTGCCCGCATTATAGGAGCCGACAAACACAAAACGCCCCTGATGATCGGTAGAAATATGCGTCGGGCTACCCGGCAGTGCAGACTCCGCAACGAAGGTCAGCGCACCGTCATCAGGCGCAATACGATATGCCAGAACACGAAACTCCGGGCGCACACCGACATAGAGATAGCGCTTATCCGGGCTGACGACCATCGGCTGTACCTGACCCGGCACATCAACCACCTGGGTCAGCGTCAAAGAACCGTCGTGATTCAGGCTCCAGACATGAATTTGCTGACTCTCAGGACTGGCGGTATAAACGGTTTGTTTCATGAATACTCCTTTGCTTGTTGGCAGGTGGCTGCAATTGCCTGACACACGCCTAAGGTAGACGCTTTTAACGGTGAATGCTTAATTAAGACTCAGAATTTTGTCCGGCTCCCGTCTCGGTGTACCATTCCAGCAGACACAATTCTCAACCTTAATCTGGAAAAACCTATGACCGCACGCGTGATTGCCCTGGATTTAGACGGTACCTTGCTGACCCCGAAAAAAACCTTGTTGCCATCCTCTCTTGAAGCGCTCTCACGCGCCAGAGAAGCAGGCTACCAACTTATCATTGTCACAGGTCGCCATCACGTTGCTATTCATCCTTTTTATCAGGCGCTGGCGCTGGATACACCTGCAATTTGCTGCAACGGCACTTACTTGTATGATTATCATGCAAAAAAGGTACTGGAATCCGATCCTCTTCCGGTTGACCAGGCATTGCAGCTGATCGAAATGCTGGATGAACATCAAATTCATGGACTGATGTATGTTGACGAGGCCATGCTGTATGAGCGTCCGACCGGGCATGTGGTGCGTACCGCTAACTGGGCGCAAACGCTGCCGCCGGAACAGCGCCCAACCTTCACCCAGGTTCCTTCGCTGGCGCAGGCCGCGCATGATGTCAACGCTGTGTGGAAATTTGCCCTGACCGACGAAGATATTCCAAAACTGCAGCAGTTTGGTAAAGACGTTGAACAACAGTTGGGGCTGGAGTGTGAATGGTCCTGGCACGATCAGGTCGATATTGCCCGTAAAGGTAACAGCAAAGGGCGACGTCTTACTCAGTGGATCGAAGCGCAGGGTGGGTCAATGGAAAATGTGATCGCCTTTGGCGACAACTTTAACGATATCAGCATGCTGGAAGCCGCAGGCACCGGCGTGGCGATGGGTAACGCTGATGACGCGGTCAAAGCCCGCGCCAACATCGTGATTGGTGACAATACCACCGACAGCATCGCGAAGTTTATCTACACCCACCTGCTGTAATCAGGCGGTGATCGACACGCTCTTAATTTGCGCGTACAGCCACAGGCCAGGTTTGATGCCAAGCTCATCCCTGGCCCACGGGCTGATCCTCGCCCACAGCGTTTTCCCGCCTACCTCAAGCTGCACTTCCACCTGGCCGTTATCGTCATAGCACTGGGCGACCTTCGCACGCAGTATGTTACGAATACTGGTCTGCTGCGGCGGTTGGAGTACCAGCGAAACATCAGACGCCTGAATGCGAATGCGCAGCACGGATTGCAGCGGTTGCTCAAGCTTGTTGACCCACAGATGCTGATCGCCCAGCGCCAGCGCGGTCATCGCGTAGTGAGGATGATGCTCCAGCACGCTGACTTTCAGAATGCTGCTCTGCTGTTCTTTCGGCAGCCAGGGGTGCATTACGCTACTCCCCCAGACATCCTCCAGCGAACCAAATGCTTTGACCTGCCCATTTTCCAGCACCATCACTTTGTCTGCCAAGTGCAAAATCTCATCAAGCGAGTGGCTGACATACAGCATCGGAATATTAATTTCACGCGCCAGACGTTGCAGATAAGGCAGCAGTTCGCGTTTGCGCGGAATATCCAGTGAGGCTAACGGTTCATCAAGCAGCAATAACTCTGGCGCGGTAAGCAGCGCCCGACCAATGGCCACGCGCTGTTTTTCACCGCCGGAAAGACTTCCTGGTAGGCGCTCGAGCAGCGGTTCAATGCCCAGCAGCGCCACCAGCTTGTCAAACTGCCCGGCCATGTTTTTCGCCATACCGTAACGCAGGTTACCGCGCACCTTATAATGAGGAAACAGACGCGCATCCTGGAATACATAGCCCACCCGACGTTTTTCAGGCGTTAAGCAGATACCGTTTTCGACATCGTTTAACACCCGACCGTTAAGCACAATACGTCCGGACTGCGGCTGCGTCAGGCCGCTGATAGCGTTTATCAGCGACGTTTTCCCTGCGCCGGAAACACCAAAAATAGCGGTAATCCCACTGGCAGGCAGCGTTTCGTTGAGCGTCAGACAATGGGTTCCCAGCGTCTGGGAGAAGTTAAGCTCCAGCATAATTATCGCCCCGTCCGCTCACGGCTAATACGCGCCAGCCATTCAGAAATCAGCAGTGAAATCAGCGCCAACACAATAGAAATGATACATAACCTTGCCGCTGCGCTTTCACCGCCAGGCGTTTGGATCAGGGTATACATCGCCGAGGGGATGGTGCGGGTTTCGCCAGGAATATTGGAGACAAAGGTAATCGTTGCGCCGAATTCCCCGAGGGAACGCGCGAACGCCAGCACCGTCCCGACAATAATGCCAGGCAGCATCAGCGGTAAGGTAATCGTCATGAATACGCGCCAGCGCCCGGCTCCCAGCGTTCGGGCGGCCTGCTCCAACTTGACGTCGACGCCTTCCAGCGCCAGACGAATTGCCCGTACCATAAGAGGGAAAGACATCACCGCCGCAGCCAGCACCGCACCGCGCCAGCTAAAGGCAAAGGTGATGCCAAACCAGTCATACAGCCGCTCGCCGATAAATCCGCGCCGCCCCATGGCGATCAACAGCAGATACCCCACCACAACCGGCGGCAGCACCAACGGCAAATGCAAAACGCTGTCGAGCAGCGCTTTGCCCGGGAACTTGCATCGCACAAGCAGCCAGGCAAAGAAGATCCCAAACGGCAAACTAAACAGCACGGCCAGGGAAGAAACTTTCAGGCTCAGTATGACGGCCTGCCATTCAGGATCGGTCAGTATCATTACTTGGTCGTAAATCCATAACGTTTAAAGATTTCAGCAGCCTGCGGTCCTTTCAGGTAATCATAGAACGCGCTGACCGTTGCGTTTTTGTGCCCATCAACAATCGCGATAGGGTATTCCACTTTTTTGTGTGAATCTTCCGGGAAGGTCGCGACAACCTTGACGCCTTTGCTGGCGACAGCATCGGAACCATAGACGATCCCCAGCGGCGCTTCGTTACGTTCTACCAGCGCCAGCGCACCGCGAACGTCTTCCGCAGGTGCCAGTTTCGGCGCCAGAGTATCCCATGCGCCCAATTTTTGCAGTGCTTCCTTGGCATAAATGCCCGCCGGAACATGTTCCGGATCGCCGACAGCCAGGCGTCCACCATTCAGCAAACGGGTCCAGTTGGTTTTACTGTCGATAGTAAAGTCTTTCTGAGCGCTGGCTTTCGGCGCTACCACCACCAGACTGTTGCCTAACAGCGTTGCTCGCGTGGCGGTATCAATCGATTTTTTGTCTACCGCATAATCCATCCATTTCTGATCGGCAGAAATAAACAGGTCAGCAGGCGCGCCTGCTTCAATCTGACGCGCCAGCGTAGAAGAAGAGGCAAAAGAGGAGACGACGTCAACGTTCTTCTCTTTTTTGTATTGCGTAGCAATATCCTGCATCGCGTTGGTGAGCGAAGCCGCTGCGAATACCGTGATTTTCCCTTCATCCGCCAATGCTTGTCCTGCGACAGAAAGAGAAAGCGTCGCCCCTGCAAACAAGCGTAACCATGTGCGTGCCATCTGTAGCTCCTTTGAGTTTCGTTATGTACGCGCAAATATAACGGTTAAGTCAGGATTTTCCCAGCGGTTATTAATACCAATTAGAGGTTACACCATGAAAATATCGGCAGGAGAAGCAGGATCTTGAGAAACTGTTGTCAGAGAAAACGAGCTGATAGGCAAAAATATAAACGCCCGACTGAGCGGGCGTTTGGGGAATCAATGATTCTGTCTGGACTGGTCTTTCTGACCGATACCGGAAAAAATGTTGAACACTTCACCCAATCCGTAAATCAGACCCAGAATGATGGCCATCACCACAGGTACCATGATTACGGCGAATACCAGACTTTTCAATAACTCTAACATGGTCAACTCCAGATATAGTCCTTAGGCGTATTCTAACCGCATAACGCAGAAAAGCACTCCCCTTTTGTGCGGTCGGCTTTGCGCGCACGCGGTTTTCCGTCACAATACCCTTTTTTGCCAGGAGCTTGTGATGCAGGCCGAAATCCTTCTTACGCTGAAACTTCAGCAAAAACTGTTTGCCGATCCCCGTCGCATTTCTCTGCTTAAGCACATTGCGCTTTCCGGCTCCATCAGTCAGGGCGCGAAGGATGCGGGTATCAGTTATAAAAGCGCCTGGGATGCGATTAACGAAATGAACCAGCTCAGTGAGCAGACGCTGGTTGAGCGCGCCACCGGCGGTAAAGGCGGCGGCGGCGCGGTGTTGACGCGTTACGGCCAGCGTCTGATCCAACTGTATGATTTGCTCGCGCAAATTCAACAAAAAGCGTTTGATGTGTTGAGCGATGACGATGCGCTGCCGCTCAATAGCCTGCTGGCAGCCATTTCCCGCTTTTCACTGCAAACCAGCGCCCGTAACCAATGGTTTGGCACAATAACCGCCCGCGACCACGATCAGGTTCAGCAGCATGTCGACGTCCTGTTGGCCGATGGCGAAACGCGCCTGAAGGTGGCGATTACTGCGCAAAGCGGTGAGCGTTTGGGTCTTGAGGAAGGCAAAGAAGTATTAATTCTGTTGAAAGCACCGTGGGTGGGTATCACCCAGGACGATGCTATCGCTCAGGCCGCCGATAATCAGTTGCATGGCACGATTAGTCATATCGAACGCGGCGCAGAACAGTGTGAGGTGTTAATGACGTTGCCAGACGGCCAGACGCTGTGTGCGACGTTGCCAGTGGGGCAGACTCATGCTTTAGCTGAAGGTGCTAACGCCACAGCATATTTTAATGCTGACAAAGTGATTATTGCGACGCTGTGCTGAGTTGGTTGACATCAGCCTGAAGAACACGTATCCCTGTTATTATCGCTGCAAATAATGGGATGCAAAATGTCATCGTTGCAAATTTCGCAAGGCACGTTTCGTCTTAGCGACACAAAAACGCTCCAGTTAGATGCGTTGACGTTAAACGCGGGTGATAGCTGGGCATTTGTTGGCTCTAACGGTAGTGGGAAATCCGCCCTGGCCCGCGCGCTGGCAGGAGAATTACCGCTACTGAAAGGCGAGCGGCACTGTCAGTTCACGCGTATTACCCGGCTCTCCTTCGAGCAGCTACAAAAGCTGGTCAGCGACGAGTGGCAGCGAAACAATACCGATCTTCTCAGTCCCGGTGAAGATGACACCGGGCGCACCACCGCAGAAATCATTCAGGATGAGGTCAACGATCCCATGCGTTGCGCTGCGCTGGCGCAGCAGTTTGGCATTTCCGCCCTGCTCAACAGGCGATTTAAATACCTTTCCACCGGTGAAACACGCAAGACCCTGCTTTGTCAGGCGTTAATGTCTGCCCCGGATTTACTGATCCTTGATGAGCCTTTTGACGGGCTGGACGTGGCGTCCCGTCGCCAGTTAGCAGAACTGCTCGCTGAGCTGCACCAGGCAGGTTTTACGCTGGTACTGGTGCTTAACCGCTTTGATGAGATCCCCGAGTTCGTGCAATTTGCCGGCGTACTTGCCGATTGCACGTTGACTGCAACCGGTGCAAAAGCAGACCTTCTGCAACAGGCATTAATTGCCCAACTCGCCCATAGTGAACGCCTGGAAGGGATCCAATTACCCGAGCCGGATGAGCCTTCGGTCCGTCGCACGCTGTCCGATAACGCGCCGCGGATTGTGCTCAACGATGGCACCGTCTCGTATAACGATCGCCCTATCCTGCATCATCTGAGCTGGCAGGTAAATCCAGGAGAACACTGGCAAATCGTCGGCCCCAACGGGGCGGGAAAATCAACCCTACTGAGTTTAATCACCGGCGATCACCCCCAGGGCTACAGCAACGATTTAACGCTGTTTGGCCGCCGCCGGGGTAGCGGTGAAACTATCTGGGATATTAAAAAACATATTGGCTACGTCAGCAGTAGTCTGCATCTGGATTACCGGGTCAGTACGACGGTACGCAACGTTATTCTCTCCGGCTACTTTGACTCAATCGGCATCTATCAGGCCGTCTCTGACAGACAGCATAAACTGGTCCAACAGTGGTTGGATATTCTGGGCTTGGATAAACGTACCGCGGATGCACCGTTCCACAGTCTTTCCTGGGGGCAGCAACGTCTGGCGTTGATTGTGCGTGCGCTGGTTAAACACCCGACTTTGTTGATCCTCGACGAGCCTTTGCAAGGCCTGGACCCGCTCAATCGCCAACTGATTCGTCGGTTTGTGGATGTGCTGATCGGTGAAGGCGAAACCCAGCTGCTGTTTGTCTCCCACCACGCTGAAGACGCCCCAGCCTGCATTACCCATCGACTGGAGTTTGTGCCCGAGGGCGAAATCTACGCCTATCGACAAACCTCTCTGCGTTAATTTTCATTTGAGGGCGCTTAACACGCCCTTTTTTCTGCATTTTTTTCAGATAAACTCCGAGATAACAACTTAACCTAATGATTTAAAATAAAACAACTCACGCAAACGAGTGAAAATGCCTCTGTGTAAACGATTCCACTAATTTATTCCATGTCACACTTTTCGCATCTTTGTTATGCTATGTTTATTGCATACCATAGGCTTAACGGAGCGAATTATGAGAGTATTGGTTACAGGTGGTAGCGGTTACATAGGAAGCCACACTTGCGTGCAGTTGCTGAAAAACGGTCACGAGGTAGTGATCCTGGATAACCTCTGCAACAGCAAGCGCAGCGTTCTGCCCGTCATTGAACGTTTAGGCGGCAAGCATCCGACCTTTGTGGAAGGAGACATCCGTAACGAAGCGCTGATAACCGAAATTCTGCACGATCATGCCATTGACACCGTCATCCATTTTGCCGGGTTAAAAGCCGTTGGCGAGTCCGTTGCCAAGCCGCTGGAATACTATGACAACAACGTCAACGGGACGCTGCGTCTGGTAAATGCCATGCGCGCCGCTAACGTGAAAAACTTCATTTTCAGCTCCTCCGCGACCGTCTATGGCGATCAGCCGCAAATTCCTTACGTTGAAAGCTTCCCCACCGGCACACCACAAAGCCCGTATGGCAAAAGTAAGCTGATGGTTGAACAGATCCTGACCGATCTGCAAAAAGCACAGCCCGACTGGAGTATCGCCTTACTGCGCTACTTCAACCCGGTTGGCGCGCATCCGTCAGGTGATATGGGTGAAGACCCGCAAGGTATTCCTAACAACCTGATGCCTTACATCGCACAGGTTGCCGTTGGCCGCCGCGAGTCCCTTGCCATATTTGGCAACGACTACCCTACCGAAGATGGCACCGGCGTTCGCGACTATATCCACGTCATGGATCTCGCAGATGGCCACGTCGCCGCGATGGAAAAACTGGCGGGCAAACAGGGCGTGCATATTTACAACCTCGGGGCGGGCATCGGCAGCAGCGTGCTGGATGTGGTCAACGCCTTCAGTAAAGCCTGCGGTAAACCGGTGAATTACCATTTTGCCCCGCGTCGTGATGGCGATCTTCCGGCCTACTGGGCAGATGCCAGCAAAGCCGATCGCGAACTCAACTGGCGCGTAACTCGCACCCTAGATGAAATGGCACAAGACACCTGGCACTGGCAGTCACGCCATCCGCAGGGATATACGGATTAAGGATCAATCATGACGCAATTCAATCCTGTCGATCATCCACACCGCCGTTTTAACCCGCTCACCGGGCAGTGGATCCTCGTCTCACCGCATCGTGCAAAACGCCCCTGGCAAGGGGCGCAGGAAACACCATCTAAGCAGGTTCTACCCGCACATGACCCGGACTGCTTCCTGTGTGCAGGCAATACACGCGTTACCGGCGATAAAAACCCGGATTACACCGGGACCTATGTTTTTACCAACGACTTTGCCGCGCTGATGTCCGATACCCCGGACGCGCCGGACAGCCACGATCCGTTAATGCGCTGTCAAAGCGCGCGCGGTACCAGCCGCGTGATTTGCTTTTCGCCCGATCACAGCAAAACGCTGCCGGAACTCAGCGTGCCTGCGCTAACAGAAATCGTGAAAACGTGGCAGGAACAGACGGCAGATTTAGGCAAAACCTATCCCTGGGTGCAGGTCTTTGAGAATAAAGGCGCGGCAATGGGGTGTTCGAACCCCCATCCTCACGGACAGATTTGGGCCAATAGCTTTCTGCCCAACGAAGCCGAACGTGAAGATCGCCTGCAAAAAGCGTACTTCGCCGAACAGGGCGCGCCGATGCTCCTTGATTACGTCCAGCGTGAACTGGCGGACGGTAGTCGGACGGTCGTTGAAACTGAGCATTGGCTGGCAGTCGTGCCCTACTGGGCGGCATGGCCGTTCGAAACGCTGCTGCTGCCGAAAGCGCATGTTCTGCGTATCACCGATTTGACCGACGAACAGCGCGCTGATCTGGCGCTGGCGTTGAAAAAACTGACCAGTCGTTACGACAATCTGTTCCAGTGCTCATTCCCCTACTCCATGGGCTGGCACGGCGCGCCGTTTAACGGTGAAGAAAACCAACACTGGCAGTTACACGCACACTTTTATCCGCCGCTGCTGCGTTCGGCAACCGTGCGCAAATTTATGGTCGGTTACGAAATGCTGGCGGAAACCCAGCGCGACCTGACGGCAGAACAAGCGGCTGAACGACTGCGTGCGGTCAGCGACATCCATTTTCGCGAATCCGGAGTTTAAATAATGAGTCTGAAAGAAAAAACACAATCTCTGTTTGCTGAAACATTTGGCTACCCTGCCACTCATACTATTCAGGCGCCGGGCCGTGTAAACCTGATTGGCGAACATACCGATTATAACGACGGATTCGTTCTGCCCTGCGCTATCGACTATCAAACCGTGATTAGCTGTGCGACACGCGATGACAGAAAAGTTCGCGTTATCGCGGCTGACTACGATAATCAAATGGACGAGTTCTCTCTGGACGCGCCAATAATCGCTCATGACAGCCAGCAGTGGTCAAACTACGTGCGTGGCGTGGTGAAGCATCTGCAAAAGCGTAATAACGCCTTTGGCGGCGCGGATCTGGTGATCAGCGGTAATGTGCCTCAGGGTGCAGGCTTAAGCTCTTCGGCTTCGCTGGAAGTGGCGGTAGGCACCGTGTTCCAGCAGCTTTATCATCTGCCGCTCGACGGGGCGCAGATTGCTCTGAACGGCCAGGAAGCTGAAAACCAGTTTGTCGGCTGTAACTGCGGCATTATGGATCAGTTGATCTCTGCGCTTGGCAAGAAAGATCATGCGCTACTGATCGACTGCCGTACGCTGGGCACCAAAGCCGTTTCCATGCCTGAAGGCGTGGCGGTGGTAATCATCAACAGCAATTTTAAACGTACGTTGGTGGGTAGCGAGTACAACACCCGTCGCGAACAGTGTGAAACCGGGGCGCGTTTCTTCCAGCAACCTGCCTTGCGTGATGTCAGCTTTGAAACCTTTAGCGCAGTTGCTCACGAACTGGATCCGATTGTCGCCAAACGCGTTCGTCACGTGATCACGGAAAATGCGCGTACCGTTGAAGCTGCGAATGCGCTGGAAAAAGGCGACCTGCTACGCATGGGTCAACTGATGGCAGAATCTCACGCTTCAATGCGCGATGACTTTGAAATTACCGTGCCGCAAATTGATACGCTGGTTGAGATTGTCAAAGCAACCATCGGCGATAAAGGTGGTGTGCGCATGACTGGCGGCGGCTTCGGGGGCTGTATTGTGGCGCTGATCCCGCAAGATCTGGTGTCTGCCGCGCAGCAGGCTGTCGCCGAACAATACGAAGCCAAAACCGGTATTAAAGAAACATTTTACGTCTGCAAACCTTCACAAGGAGCCGGACAATGTTAAACGAAATTCCCGTAATGGCGCCCGACGGTCAGCCGTTCCGCCTGCTTACCCTGCGTAACGACGCAGGGATGGTGGTCACGCTCATGGACTGGGGCGCAACGCTGCTCTCTGCGCGTATTCCACTTAGCGATGGTAGCGTGCGCGAAGCCCTGCTCGGTTGCGCCAGTCCGGAGCAATACCCGGAACAGGCTGCGTTTCTGGGGGCATCCATTGGCCGCTACGCTAACCGTATCGCCAACAGCCGCTATACCTTTGACGGCGCAACCATTGAATTGTTGCCAAGCCAGGGTGATAACCAACTGCACGGCGGACCGAACGGTTTCGACAAACGTCGCTGGCAGATAGTGAATCAGAATGACCGTCAGGTGCTGTTTGCCTTAACGTCTGACGATGGCGACCAGGGTTTCCCTGGTAATCTTTGCGCCACCGCGCAGTATCGCCTGACTGACGATAATCGGATTTCGATAACCTACCGTGCCACGGTTGATAAGCCCTGCCCGGTAAATTTGACGAATCATGTCTATTTTAATCTCGATGGTGACAAAACGGATGTGCGCCAGCACAAGCTGCAAATTCTGGCGGACGAGTATTTACCCGTAGACGAAATGGGTATCCCGCATGACGGGCTGAAATCCGTCGCCGGAAGCACTTTTGATTTCCGTTCCCCGAAAATCATCGCCAGCGAATTTCTGGCCGATGACGATCAGCGCAAAGTAAAAGGTTACGATCACGCCTTCCTGCTCCAGGCACAAGGCAATGCGCGGACTCCGGCGGCTCATGTTTGGTCTCAGGATGAAAAACTGCAGATGGTGGTTTACACCTCCGCTCCGGCATTGCAGTTTTACTCCGGGAACTTCCTTGGCGGTACGCCTTCACGTGGGCCGGAGGCCTACGAAGACTGGCAAGGTCTGGCGCTGGAAAGTGAGTTTCTGCCGGACAGCCCGAACCATCCGGAATGGCCACAGCCGGACTGTTTCCTGCGCCCGGGTGAAGAGTATGCCAGCGTGACAGAATATCAGTTTATTCCTGCCTGACAGTTCATCCTGACAGGCCCGATAGCGTAAATCTATCAGGCCTGTTGTTTGTTTCCCACAGCAAATCCGCTCAAAAGCCCACCATCCAAAGACAAAATCGCAACCTTGAGTTCACAAGAACCTTACACTATGGCGCTATTTTCGCTATGGTTATGCGTAAGCATTGCCGCTGACTCATTACGGCAATATAATGAGAATTATTATCATTAAATATGATTGATAGGAGTGAGTGTATGGCTGTAACTAAGCTGGTACTGGTACGTCACGGTGAAAGTCAGTGGAACAAGGAAAACCGTTTTACCGGTTGGTATGACGTTGATCTGTCCGAGAAAGGCGTAGGCGAAGCAAAAGCGGCAGGCAAACTGCTGAAAGAGGAAGGCTATAGCTTCGATTTTGCCTATACTTCTGTGCTGAAACGTGCCATCCATACCCTATGGAATGTCCTGGATGAACTGGATCAGGCCTGGCTGCCGGTTGAGAAATCCTGGAAACTGAACGAGCGTCATTACGGCGCACTACAGGGTCTGAACAAAGCAGAAACCGCTGAAAAATACGGTGATGAGCAGGTTAAGCAATGGCGTCGCGGCTTTGCGGTTACCCCACCGGAACTGACCAAAGATGACGAGCGTTATCCGGGTCACGATCCGCGTTATGCCAAACTGACTGACAAAGAACTGCCGGTCACCGAAAGCCTGGCGCTGACCATCGATCGTGTGATTCCTTACTGGAATGAAACCATTCTGCCACGTATGAAAAGCGGTGAGCGCGTGATTATCGCCGCTCACGGCAACTCCCTGCGTGCGCTGGTGAAATACCTGGATAACATGGGCGAAGATGAAATCCTCGAACTGAACATCCCGACCGGTGTACCGCTGGTGTATGAGTTCGACGAAAACTTTAAGCCGATCAAACACTACTATCTGGGTAACGCTGACGAGATCGCGGCAAAAGCCGCAGCCGTTGCCAACCAGGGTAAAGCGAAGTAACTTTTTCGCAGAATACAAAAAGCGCGGATTATCCGCGCTTCTTTTTGCCTATGAGAGAGGCATTAAAACTTACCCGCGGCGCGCTTTTACCGCTTCCGCCAACTGGCGTAACACCGCATCGGTATCTTCCCAACCAATGCAGGCGTCGGTGATGCTCTTGCCGTAGGTCAGTGGTTCACCGCTATCCGGGTTCTGATTACCTTCAACCAGATGGCTTTCAATCATTACGCCAATAATTGCTTTTTCCCCACCGGCAACCTGTCCGCAAACGTCTTTCGCAACATCCATCTGCTTTTTAAACTGCTTGCTGGAGTTGGCATGGCTAAAGTCGATCATCACCTGCGGAGAAAGCCCCGCTTTGACCAGACCTTCTTTCACGTCGGCAACGTGCTGAGCGCTGTAGTTCGGCTCTTTGCCGCCGCGCAGAATGATATGGCAATCGCCATTACCGCTGGTATTCACAATCGCCGAATGACCCCATTTGGTGACAGACAGGAAACAATGCGGCGCCCCGGCAGCATTGATTGCATCAATGGCGACTTTGATGGTGCCATCAGTACCGTTTTTAAAACCAACCGGGCAGGACAAACCTGACGCCAACTCACGGTGTACCTGAGATTCTGTGGTACGGGCGCCAATTGCGCCCCAGCTCATGAGATCGGCAAGATATTGTGGGGTGATCATATCCAGGAACTCACCTGCTGCTGGCAAACCGCTGTCGTTGATATCCAGCAGCAGTTTACGGGCGATGCGCAGACCGTCGTTGATCTGGAAGCTGTTATCCATGTGCGGATCGTTGATAAGTCCTTTCCAGCCTACGGTGGTACGCGGTTTTTCAAAATAGACGCGCATGACGATTTCAAGTTCGCCTTTTAACTCTTCACGTAGCGCCAACAAGCGAGCAGCATACTCTTTAGCCGCTGCCGGATCATGAATAGAACACGGCCCTATCACCACCAGCAGACGATCGTCACTGCCTTTGAGAATTTTATGAATCGCCTTACGGGCATGCGCCACCGTATTGGCGGCATTTTCAGTAGCGGGGAATTTTTCCAGCAGTGCGACCGGGGGTAATAATTCGTTGATCTCTTTAATGCGTAAATCGTCGTTCTGATAATTCATGATTATTCCAGCGTTGCCATACTTATATAAATGAATGCAATCCCTCCAATCTATATCTTCAGTCATAAAGTGTAAACGGGGTTTTACACTTTGGACGGATTAATCCTGGAATAGGCCAAAAAAACGCAATAAAGTAGCGAAAAAAGAGATCAAGACTACAATTTATAACTGCAACAACTTAAATTTTCATATATTTCAAGATTCTATGCTGGTTATAATTTTTATAGCAAAACTTTTAACCACGTCCTGCTGATGTATTGGCACATGCACTGTTGGAAGACGTTATCCGACATCTCTATCATAACAGGAGCATAATATGCATATGACAAAGCTGACTTCACTCTTTTTGACGGCCACACTCAGCCTCGCCAGCGGCGCAGCACTGGCAGCTGACACCAGCACGCAGTCGAATAACGGCCAGGCAAATTCCGCGGCAGATGCCGGTCAAGTCGCGCCAGACGCACGCGAAAACGTTGCGCCAAATAATGTCGATAACAACAATGTGAATTCGGGTGGCACAATGCTGCATCCGGACGGTTCATCAATGAACCATGAAGGAATGACCAAAGACGAGGTGCATAAAAACACCATGTGTAAGGATGGGCACTGCCCGGATGTAAATAAGAAGGTTGAGACCGGAAACGGCATCAATAATGATGCCGACACCAAAACTGACGGTACTACCCAGTAGCGCTGAAAATAAAGCTAATAACGGGAGAGCAATAGCTCTCCTTTTTAATTTTATCATCCCAAAAACGGTATCATGACATACAGTAAAGGTGAGAATAACAAAGGGATGGCATAATGGCGCACTCACATACTCATACTTCTCCTGAGCAACCTAAGGACAATAATGCCCGCAGACTGCTTTTCGCATTCTGCATCACAGCCGGATTTATGCTGGTTGAAGTGGTGGGTGGGGTACTTTCAGGCTCGCTGGCATTACTGGCCGATGCCGGACATATGCTCACAGATGCCGCCGCGCTTCTATTTGCGCTGTTGGCGGTCCAGTTTTCCAGACGCCCACCCACTATACGGCACACTTTCGGCTGGTTGAGACTCACAACATTAGCCGCGTTTGTTAACGCTATCGCATTGGTTGTGATCACCATTTTAATCGTCTGGGAGGCGATTGAGCGCTTTCATACGCCACGTCCCGTAGCGGGCGGCATGATGATGATCATTGCTGTCGCGGGCTTACTGGCGAACGTGCTCGCTTTTTGGGTTTTACATCGCGGCAGTGAAGAGAAAAACCTTAACGTCCGCGCCGCAGCACTACACGTAATGGGCGATTTGCTCGGCTCGGTTGGGGCAATCATCGCTGCGCTGATTATCATCTGGACAGGCTGGACGCCAGCGGACCCGATTCTCTCGATTCTGGTTTCCGTGTTGGTACTGCGTAGCGCCTGGCGGTTGTTAAAAGATAGCGTAAATGAATTACTGGAAGGCGCTCCGCTTACATTGGATATTGCCGCATTGCAGCGCCATCTCAGCCGGGATATCCCCGAAGTTCGCAATGTGCATCATGTACACGTCTGGATGGTAGGTGAAAAACCGGTCATGACGCTGCATGTGCAGGTAGTCCCGCCGCACGATCACGACGCCCTGCTGGAGCGTATTCAACATTTCCTGATTCATCACTACCAGATTGAACACGCCACGATCCAGATGGAATATCAGCCATGCAATGGGCCGGACTGCCACCTGTATCAGGGCGTGTCCGGCCATGCACATCATCACCATTAATGGGACAGCGCGTGGGAACCACGTTCACGCGCGCTGTTAATCCACATCCTGCTGCCGTTCAGGGCGATAACCGTCAGGATCATATATTCCAGTGACATGGCATATACGCCTTGCAGAGCAAAGATCACGACGCTAATGACGTTAATGATCACCCACAACAGCCAGTTTTCAACGTATTTGCGCGTCATCAGGATCATCGCCACAATCGACAACACCATCATGCAGGAGTCCCAGAACGGGAATGCATCGGGTTGCAACTCAGGAGCCGCCACCTGTAATCCCAGCCCCTGCATAATATTCACGGCAACAAGTGTCAAAAAAGCAAACACCGGATCGATATAGACCGACATCAGGCCAATCGCCACCACGCAAGCAGCCAGCCAACCGATCGCTTTCGGTAACGGCAACCAGCGTATTTTCAGCTCTGCCTCATGCTGGCTGGTTTGCCGGGACCAGGCATACCAGCCGTAGATATTCGCGGCAAAAAAGAAAACCTGCAGCAACAGGCTGGCATAGAGCTGGATCTGAAAGAAGATAATCGCAAACAGCGTGACGTTTATCAGTCCGAAGACGTAATTACTGATTTTCTCAAGGCTCGCCAGGCCAATACACAATAACCCGGCGATCGTCCCCACGGCTTCGATCCACGACAGATCGTAACCGCCCGCACCGATCGGAATATGTACCAGAATGTTCTGCGTGCTAAAAAAGTCCATCTTTTCCCCCAGAGCAAATAAATTACTTAAGCCCGAAGTGTAGCCGCAAATTCCAACATGCGGTTTAACGGCAGCAATGCACCTTCTCGCAGCGCTGCATCTACATGTATCTCGTGAGCAGACCCCCCTTGCTCCAGACCCTCAGCAATCGCCTTGAGGCCGTTCATCGCCATCCACGGACAATGCGCGCAACTGCGACAGGTTGCCCCTTCGCCAGCCGTTGGCGCTTCAAGCAACTCTTTATCCGGAACCGCTTGCTGCATTTTGTAAAAAATACCCCGGTCTGTCGCCACTATCAGTTGCTGGTGCGGTAACGATTTAGCTGCGTTGATTAACTGACTGGTTGACCCGACCGCATCGGCCATATCAACGATGGACTGAGGTGACTCCGGGTGCACCAGCACGGCGGCATCGGGGTAAAGCCCCTTCATACGCGTTAATGCCTGGGTTTTGAATTCATCGTGGACAATACAGGCCCCCTGCCAACAGAGCACATCTGCGCCGGTCTGTTTTTGCACGTAGTTGCCCAGATGTCTGTCCGGGGCCCAGATGATTTTTTCACCTAAACTATCAAGATGCTCAATAAGTTCAACCGCAATACTGGAGGTCACAACCCAGTCGGCACGCGCTTTAACTGCCGCTGAGGTATTGGCGTAAACCACCACGGTGCGATCCGGATGCGCGTCGCAAAATGCGCTGAACGCATCAATTGGACAACCCAGATCTAATGAACATTCCGCCTGCAGGGTCGGCATCAGGATGGTCTTTTCCGGGCTGAGAATTTTGGCGGTCTCTCCCATAAACCTCACGCCCGCAACCAACAGCGTAGAAGCGGGATGTTTTGAGCCGAACCGCGCCATCTCCAGAGAATCAGAAATACAGCCGCCGGTCTCTTCGGCCAACTGTTGGATTTCAGGATCGGTGTAATAGTGCGCGACCATAACAGCATCTCGCTCTTTTAGCAGGCGCTTGATTTTTTCACGGTAAAATTGTTTTTCATCCACACTCAGCGGTGCTGGCTTCGGCGGGAACGGATAAATTGCTGCTTCAGGATCAAACATCACGCTCATCTTGCTTTCTCGTTTTACTAGCTTAACGAAATAACCGATTAAAAGCGTGACGCACGCCATATTCGGTTCGATTTGTTTTATATGCTAAACAAGATAGCGGATTAGCGCAGAAAAGTCACAATAATTGCATGTGATGAGTGCTGGATGGCGACTGACGACTTATCCGGCCTACATTTGGCACCCGTAGGCCTGATAAGCGAAGCGCATCAGGCAAGCAGGTTCGAATCTTATAAATCGCAGATAGCAAAAAGACGCCGCCAGCGCCCTCTTTTACACTGGTGGGGCGTGCAGGATGACTCGCTTTGCTCGCCCTCCGGGCCGTCGCCGTAAACGGCTCCGTTGTCTCACTACGTTCGACCCGAACCTGCTGCAGGTTCGAATCGTTAATTCTGTGCATAGCAAAAAGGCGCCTTTAGGGCGCCTTTTTACACTGGTGGGGCGTGCAGGATTCGAACCTGCGACCAATTGATTAAAAGTCAACTGCTCTACCAACTGAGCTAACGCCCCCTTATGGGGTTTACTTCTTGATACTTTCAGGATGGTGGGTCGTGCAGGATTCGAACCTGCGACCAATTGATTAAAAGTCAACTGCTCTACCAACTGAGCTAACGACCCGCTCGGATGTCACTGACAAATTTTTACTCGGAACCACCAAGAATTGGTGGGGCGTGCAGGATGACTCGACTTCGTCTCGCCCTAACGGGCCGTTGCTAAAGCAACGTTATCCTTCACGTTTAACATCTGAGTACGATGTTAAAGTTGGTGGGGCGTGCAGGATTCGAACCTGCGACCAATTGATTAAAAGTCAACTGCTCTACCAACTGAGCTAACGCCCCGAGTGGTGGGTGATGACGGGATCGAACCGCCGACCCCCTCCTTGTAAGGGAGGTGCTCTCCCAGCTGAGCTAATCACCCGATACTACGCTGGATACTACTTACTAACTGAGTTAGTGGTGGGTCGTGCAGGATTCGAACCTGCGACCAATTGATTAAAAGTCAACTGCTCTACCAACTGAGCTAACGACCCACTTTTTTCGCTGCTTTCAGGCTGTTTGATATCCCTTGGCAACGGCGGCATATATTACTGATTTCAGATTTTAGCGCAACAAAAATTTCGAGGTAAATAACTCAACTGCTTAGGAATCACACGACGCGACCAGAAATAACACGATTTCTGGTCGCATGGTGGTCATTACATCGCGTTAAGGCGTTTTTGCGCTTGTTTCGCGCCATCAGTGCCAGGATATTTAGTGATAACCTGCTGATAAACCGCTTTAGCTTTTGCTGTGTCGCCTTTGTCCTGCATGATGACGCCGACTTTATACATCGCGTCTGCAGCCTTAGGTGATTTCGGGAAGTTTTTAACTACCGAAGCGAAATAGAACGCGGCATCATCTTTTTTACCCTTGTTGTAATTCAACTGACCCAGCCAATAATTGGCATTTGGCAGGTAAGTAGAATCCGGGTACTTTTTGATGAAGTTCTGAAATGCGTCAATCGCGTCATCCTGACGGGATTTATCCTGTACCAGGGCGATTGCTGCATTGTAATCGGTATTCGCATCGCCAGTTTGTGCCGGAGCCCCTGACGTTGCCGCAGCTCCCGCATCAGGCGCAGGGGTCGCCGCCCCGCTCTGATCCCCACCCGCAGACTGCGCCGCAGGTGCGCCACCGCTGCCAAGATTATTCATCTGCAGCAATATCTGTTTCTGACGTTCAACAACCTGATTCAGTTGATACTGATTTTCCTGAATTTGACCACGCAGGGAATCAATATCGGACTGATTATCGGAGAGTTGTTGCTGGAGTTGGGTTAAAAGCTGACTGTGAGCGTTAGAAATACGCTCGAGTTGAGTGACACGGTCTTCGACCGAGCCTGAGCCGACACTACTGATTGGCGCCTGTGCAAAAGCGGCCCAGGGGGCCGCTATGCCAACCAGTAACGACAGACTCAACAGATGATGTCTGAAGTTACTGCTCATGCAATTCTCTTAGTAAACCAGTACGGCACGACGGTTTTTGGAGTAAGCCGCTTCGTCATGACCCAGTACTGCAGGTTTTTCTTTACCGTAAGAAACGATAGAGATCTGGTCAGCAGAAACGCCTTTACCCTGCAGGTACATCTTAACGGCGTTTGCACGACGCTCACCCAGGGAAATGTTGTACTCAGGAGTACCACGTTCGTCCGCATGACCTTCTACGGTGACTTTGTAAGACGGGTTGCTACGCAGGAAGTTAGCGTGCGCATCCAGCATTGCAGCGAAGTCAGAACGGATATCGTACTTGTCCAGATCGAAGTAAACGATGTTGTTCTGCTGCAGCTGCTGCATCTGAAGACGCGCTTGCTCTTCAGAAGACATGTTGCCGCTGCCGTTTGCATCCATACCAGTGCCGGCACCCAGCATGCCTTCGCTGCCGTCATTGCTGGCGTTCTTGTTAGAAGAACACGCCGCAATAGCCATAACAGGCAGAGCAATCATCAGCCCTTTCAGCACTTTGTTCAGTTGCATTTCAATGATTCCTTTATTAATCAATTATTTATTATCACAGATACGGCGACCAGGCAGGGAATTTAACCTGACCATCAGTTGCCGGAAGACGCGCTTTGAAACGCCCATCTGTAGAAACCAAATTCAGCACGGATCCCATCCCCTGAGAAGAGCTGTAGATTACCATAGTGCCGTTAGGTGCCAGACTTGGCGTTTCGTCCAGGAACGTTGACGACAGAACTTGTACGCCACCCGCTACCAGATCTTGTTTGGCAATGTGTTGCTGACCGTTAGCCGAGCTTACCATTACCATAAATTTACCGTCGCTGCTCACATCCGCATCCTGGTTTTGCGAACCTTCCCAGGTAATACGCTGCGGAGCACCGCCGTTGACATTAACTTTGTATACCTGCGGACGACCGGCCTGGTCAGACGTAAAGGCCAGATTCTGGCTGTCCGGGAACCAAGTTGGTTCCGTGTTGTTGCTGCGACCATCCGTCACCTGACGGATCTGACCGGAACCAATGTCCATGACGTACAGGTTCAGGCTACCGGTTTTAGACAGGGCAAACGCCAGTTTGCTGCCATCCGGAGAAAACGCCGGTGCCCCGTTGTGACGCGGGAAAGAAGCGACCTGACGAACAGCGCCGTTAGACAACGTCTGAATAACCAGCGCAGAACGGCCGCTTTCGAAGGTCACGTAAGCCAGTTTAGAACCGTCCGGTGACCACGCCGGAGACATCAGCGGCTGCGGAGAACGGTGTACCACGAACTGGTTGTAGCCATCGTAGTCGGATACGCGCAATTCGTACGGGAACTGACCGCCGTTGGTCTGAACAACATACGCGATACGGGTACGGAATGCGCCCTTAATACCGGTCAGTTTTTCAAACACTTCATCACTGGCAGTATGACCTGCATAACGCAGCCATTGCTTGTTCACTTTATAGGTGTTCTGCGCCAGTACGGTACCCGGCGCACCGCCGGTATCAACCAGCTGATAAGCCACGCTGTAGGAACCATCCGGATTCGGCGTTACCTGCCCGACCACGACGGCATCAATACCCAGCGCAGACCATGCGGCAGGTTGAACTTCCGCCGCGGTGCCCGGCTGCTGTGGCAGACGAGAACGGTCTAATGGGTTAAATTTACCGCTGTTACGCAGGTCAGCGCCTACGATACCACCGATATCTTCAGGTGCAGCACCCGGCCCTGCCCACTGGAATGGGACAACGCCAATCGGGCGTGCCGAGTCCACCCCCTGGGTGATCTCGATACGTACTTCTGCATGCAGCACTGCTGCCCACAGCATCAGAAAACCAAATGCTACTCGTAATGCCTGCTTCATCATATCTCCCTTATCTGGACGGAACGCCCACGATAATTTAGCAGAATGTTAACAAACTCAAATACACAAAACTACCAGAACTCTGTCTCAACCTTAGACTGTTTCCCCCGATTTCTCAGGGGTTGTTATTACAGTTTAAAGTCCAGTTTGGCATCTTTTACTTTTTCATAAACAGCCTGGCTAGGCGGTTTAGGAATTCTGGCTGTTTTCGCAGCCGTCAGCGCGGCCTGGCACAATGCCGGATCGCCGCCCTCTTCGGTCACATCCAGTAACAGACCATCGGGTGCTAACTTAATATGCAGTACGCAAGATTTACCCGCGTACAAATCAGCACCATACAGACGGCTCTGGATCGCATTACGAATTTGAGAGGCGTAAGCACTGATATCAGCGCCAGATGCGCCGCCATTTGCACCACTTGTACCACTATCTTTCGCCGGTTGACCGTTTCCTTTCGCTCCACCACCTGATTTCGGCGCATTCTTACCGGAGCTTAAGTCACCCAACAAGTCGTCAACGCCAGAAGCCGCAGCGGCCTTCTCAGCAGCCGCTTTTTTCGCAGCAGCGGCTTTATCTGCCGCAGCTTTCTTGTCAGCAGCTGCTTTATCAGCGGCTGCTTTCTTGTCTGCAGCGGCTTTTTCCGCAGCGGCTTTCTTTTCAGCCGCCGCTTTTTCAGCGGCTGCAGCTTTTGCGGCAGCGGCTTTTTCTGCTTTTTCGGCGGCAGCTTTTTCTGCTGCAGCTTGCTTAGCAGCTTCAGCCTGGGCTTTCTTCGCGGCGTCTGCGGCAGCCTTAGCGGCTTGTGCTTCGGCAACTTTCTTCGCATCAGCGGCGGCTTTAGCGGCTTCAGCCTCAGCTTTTTTCTGTGCGTCCGCAGCGGCTTTCTTCGCGGCATCTGCCGCTTGTTTCGCCTGTGCATCCGCCTTGGCCTTCGCGTCTGCAGCAGCCTTCGCCGCAGCTTCTTCAGCCTGTTTCTGTTGCTCTTGCGCTTTCGCGGCGGCAGCTTCAGCCTGTTTCTGCTGTTCCGCCTGTTCGCGCACTTTTTCCTGCGCGGCTAAACGTTCTTTTTCCAGCTGCTTCAGTCGCTCTTGCTCAGCCGCCTGCTTCTCGCGAAGTTCCTCAGCTTGCTGCTGCGCCTGTTTTTCACGCTGCTCTTCTGCACGTTTCGCACTTGCCTGCTGTTGCTGCTGCCTGTCGTACTGTTGCACAACGGCACCAGGATCAACCATAACGGCGTCGATGGACGAACCGCCACCGCCGCCGGCTGAAGCATCAATATGCTCATCGAACGAACTCCAGATCAGCGCTGCAAATAAAATGACATGCAGCACCGCTGAAATAATTATCGCCCTTTTGAGCTTGTCGTTTTGTTCGGTTGCCTTTGACACTCTCGGTTCCCAAAAAACTGTTCGCCTGTTACGCGCTATCTTTCAAGCCAGCAATACGCAGACATCAGATTGGCTGCGTCATCAAGCCAACCGATTTTACGCCTGCACTGTGTAACAAGTTCAGCGCTTTAATTATTTCATCATAAGGCACGTCTTTCGCACCACCGATTAAAAAGACCGTTTTCGGATTGGTCTGCAGGCGGCTTTTCGCTTCCGCGATAACCTGCTCCGGCGGCAGTTGATCCATACGATCTTTTTCAACCACCACGCTGTATTGCCCAATGCCGGAAACTTCAATAATGACCGGAGGTTCGTCGTTACTGCTGACGGCTTGCGATTCGGTCGCATCCGGCAGATCGACTTCCACGCTCTGGGTGATGATCGGCGCGGTTGCCATAAAGATCAGCAGCAGCACCAGCAGTACGTCGAGCAGCGGTACAATATTGATTTCGGACTTAAGTTCGCGACGACCTCGTCCACGCGTTCTGGCCATGGCTTACCCCTTGTTGCTCTCGCTAACGGTAAACGCCTGGCGGTGCAGAATCGCGGTGAACTCTTCCATAAAGTTGTCGTAATTCAGTTCCAGCTTGTTCACGCGCTGATTCAGTCGGTTGTAAGCCATAACCGCAGGGATTGCCGCAAACAGACCGATAGCCGTTGCAATCAGCGCTTCCGCGATACCCGGTGCGACCATTTGCAGCGTTGCCTGTTTTACCGCGCCCAGCGCGATAAACGCGTGCATGATCCCCCAAACGGTTCCGAACAGACCGATATACGGACTGATGGAGCCGACGGTGCCGAGGAATGGAATATGCGTTTCCAGCGTTTCCAGTTCACGGTTCATCGAAATTCGCATCGCACGGGATGCCCCCTCAACGACCGCTTCCGGCGCGTGGCTATTTGCCCTGTGCAAACGCGCAAATTCTTTGAATCCGCTATAGAAAATTTGTTCCGACCCCGCCAAATTATCACGACGCCCCTGGCTTTCCTGATACAGGCGTGACAATTCAATACCAGACCAGAACTTGTCTTCAAATGCTTCTGCTTCACGTGAAGCGGCATTCAGAATACGGGTCCGCTGGATAATAATGGCCCAGGATGCGATTGAGAAACCAATCAAAATCAACATGATAAGTTTAACCAGAAGGCTTGCCTTCAGGAACAAATCAAGGATATTCATGTCAGTCACTGCTTAAACTCCGCGACAATAGACTTGGGAAGCGCACGAGGCTTCATTTTGAGTGGATCAACGCAAACAATCAGAACTTCGGCTTCATTCAGCACGGCGTTCTCTGCGTTGACAATGCGTTGCGTGAAAACCAATGAGGTGCCACGCATTGACGTAATTTCGGTTTGGACTTCGAGCATATCGTCGAGCCGCGCAGGCGCAAAATACTCAAGAGTCATCTTGCGTACCACAAAAGCTACGCGTTCTGCCAGCAGCACCTGCTGACTGAAGTGATGATGACGCAGCATCTCTGTGCGTGCCCTTTCATAAAAAGCGACGTAGCTGGCGTGGTAAACCACCCCACCGGCATCGGTGTCTTCATAGTAGACACGAACCGGCCATCGAAACATATACTTATTCATTCTTACTGCCTCTTTGTTGGCTTCGTCCACTCACACCCGTTGCTTACCCTGGTAAGCGCCTGGTGACTCGCGTTTTTGCCGCCGCGATGCATCAAGAATGTCGTTGTATATCGCGCTGTCTTCACTGTACATCCCGGTAATGCAACAAAAGGTTAGTGCTTTCAAACTTCGCTACTATACGCGCGGGAATGGTGCTTTGGAATGGGGGAAAGTAAACGGAGAGTAAAAAATTATGGGCTTATGCAAGCCCATAAATATTTAAGGATGTTTCTTATTCAAAAGAAGAAGAAAATCAGACCAACAATGAGGACGATATCCGCGATCAGCGGGCAGAAGATGCCCTGCCAGTGCACCGCGCGAGGACGAAAGCCAACGCCGTGAATGATGCCAGTGCAGACAGCCCACATCAGCAGAAAACCATGCCAGATTTCAAGCTCACTGGTTTTGGCCGCGAAACGTGACGGGTCCCAGAATATGCAGCCAGCCAACACGATTGCCAGCACAAAGGAAAGCGCCCGCAAGGGGCGCTTGTCCATTACCGCATAAACCATCGCGATAAGGTTGATCATCAGCTTTCTTCTTGTCCGGCTTTGCCTGATTCAACGTGCTCAAGCGCCAGGGCTGTGATTATCCCAAATGCACAGGCAAGAAGCGTTCCCAGAATCCATGCGAAATACCACATATTTAGCTCCTTACTTAGTACAGAGAATGGGTGTTACGTTCAATATCTTCTTTGGTGATGCGACCAAACATTTTCCAGTAACACCAGGTGGTGTAGATGAGAATGATCGGTACAAACACCAGTGCCACATAGGTCATCACGTTCAGCGTCAGCTGACTGGAAGTCGCATCCCACATGGTCAGACTCGCGTTCATCATGGTGCTGGATGGCATCACAAACGGGAACATTGCGATACCGGCAGTCAGGATGATGCAGGCTAACGTCAGTGAGGAGAAGACGAACGCCCATGCCCCTTTCTCCATACGAGAAGTCAGGATGGTCAACAGCGGCAGAACCACGCCCAGTGCAGGAACCAGCCACAGGACAGGTGCATTATTAAAGTTCACCATCCATGCGCCAGCAACGCGCGCCACTTCTTTGGTCAGCGGGTTAGAGGCGGCATGATGATCCACTGCAGAGGTCACAACATAACCGTCAATACCGTAAATCACCCACACGCCGGCCAGCGCGAAGCAGACCAGAGTCACCAGCGCCGCTACCTGCGCGGTGGTACGCGTACGCAGGTGCAGTTCACCAACCGTACGCATCTGCAGGTAGGTTGCACCCTGGGTGATGATCATCCCAACGCTCACGATACCTGCCAGCAGACCAAACGGATTCAGCAACTGGAAGAAGTTACCGGTGTAGTACAGACGCAGGTACTCATCGATATGGAACGGTACGCCCTGCAACAGGTTACCGAACGCCACGCCAATTACCAGCGGCGGAACAAAGCTACCAATGAAAATGCCCCAGTCCCACATGTTACGCCAACGAGTGTCTTCAATCTTGGAACGGTAATCAAAACCGACCGGACGGAAGAACAAAGACGCCAGTACCAGAACCATCGCCACATAGAAACCAGAGAACGCAGCGGCATACACCATCGGCCAGGCAGCGAACAGAGCGCCACCCGCGGTGATGAGCCAAACCTGGTTACCGTCCCAGTGCGGAGCGATGGAGTTAATCATAATTCGACGCTCGGTATCATTACGACCGAGGAAACGGGTGAGCATGCCCACCCCCATGTCGAAGCCATCAGTGACCGCAAAACCAATCAGCAGAATGCCGACCAACAGCCACCAGACAAAACGCAATACTTCATAATCGATCATTTGACGACTCCTGTCTTAGCGTGCCGGCTGAGAAGTCACATTGGACTGCTCAAAGTGATAGCGACCGGTTTTCAGGCTGCTCGGGCCGAGGCGCGCAAACTTGAACATTAAGAACAATTCTGCCACCAGGAACAGGGTATACAGGCCACAAATCAGGATCATGGAGAACAGCAGATCGCCTACTGTCAACGATGAGTTTGCCACCGCCGTTGGTAATACTTCGCCGATTGCCCATGGTTGTCGGCCATATTCGGCGACAAACCAACCTGCTTCTACAGCAATCCACGGCAGTGGAATACCGTACAGCGCGGCACGCAGCAGCCATTTTTTCTCACCGATGCGGTTACGAATGACGCTCCAGAAGGAAAGCGCAATAATGGCCAGCAGCAAGAAGCCACACGCCACCATGATACGGAAAGCGAAATACAGCGGCGCAACGCGAGGAATAGAATCTTTCGTTGCCTGTTGAATTTGCGCTTCGGTTGCGTCGGTGACGTTGTCCGTATAGCGTTTCAGCAGCAGACCATAACCCAGATCTTTCTTCATGCTGTTGAACTGGTCACGAACAGCCTGATCGGTTGACCCCGCACGCAATTCTTCCAGCAGCTGATACGCCTTCATCCCGTTACGGATACGCTCTTCATGCTGCGCCATCAGGTCTTTCAGCCCAATGACCGGTGTATCAACAGAGCGGGTGGCAATGATGCCCAGCGCATAAGGAATTTGAATCGCAAATTTGTTTTCTTGTTTATCCTGGTCGGGAATACCGAACAAGGTAAACGCAGCAGGAGCAGGTTGAGTTTCCCACTCAGCTTCAATAGCGGCGAGTTTAGTTTTCTGTACGTCGCCCATTTCGTAACCGGATTCATCACCCAGCACGATAACAGACAGCACAGCCGCCATACCAAAGCTGGCAGCAATCGCGAAGGAGCGTTTTGCGAACGCAAAGTCACGGCCTTTCAGCATGTAATAAGCACTGATGCCAAGAATGAACATCGCGCCAGTGACATACCCCGATGCCACCGTGTGAACAAATTTCACCTGGGCAACCGGGTTGAGCACCAGTTCGGAGAAGCTCAGCATCTCCATACGCATGGTTTCGAAGTTGAAATCCGCGGCGATTGGGTTTTGCATCCAGCCGTTCGCAACCAGAATCCACAGTGCGGACAGGTTAGAACCCAGTGCCACCAGCCAGGTGACGCACATATGCTGGACTTTACCCAAACGATCCCAACCGAAGAAGAACAGACCTACAAAGGTGGATTCGAGGAAGAAGGCCATCAAACCTTCGATAGCCAGCGGCGCACCGAAAATATCCCCTACATAGTGGGAATAGTAAGACCAGTTAGTCCCGAACTGGAACTCCATGGTCAGACCGGTAGCCACACCCAGAGCGAAGTTGATACCAAACAACTTGCCCCAGAACTTGGTCATATCTTTATAAATCTGTTTGCCGGAAAGGACGTAGACCGTTTCCATAATGGCCAGCAAGAACGCCATACCGAGCGTCAGTGGCACAAACAGGAAGTGGTACATCGCGGTCAAGGCAAACTGTAAGCGCGACAGTTCGACTATATCTAACATCATGACTCCTTGCTCATCGCATGAAGACTCCGAGAGTGAACCCCGTTAGAAAGGGTCACACGCATGCCCCAATACAAATTTATCTGCTTCCTTCCGCCGCTGTTCATTCTTCTCATTTGAAGAAACGACAATGATGAAAAGTTACAAACATGTTAATAAAACACTCAAATTGATCCCGCAATTATATTACGCCGTAAAATCCTTACAATAAACAGGTTTTTATCGAGGCAAATTTGCATTTTTCGATAGTGATCAATTTATAGCTAATTTATCACTCTCAGACCAATTTGATCTGCGGCAATTTAACCTCTTTTTGTGTTGTTTTCCAAGTTTTAAACTTTGATTTAAATCAATTTTCAAATTTATTGTTAATGGTGTTTAACACTACAGTGACTAGTGAACATCATGTTAACGACATGTTTTTCAATGAGTATTTGTCGTTACTACAAATGATAGAATATTTATTTAAATCTACACGGTCTTTTAACCGCTCAGGCAGACAAAATTGATAGCAGATAAAGAGTCACTATTGCTGGGTAGCTCACAGTTTTTTGTTTGGCAAGGCGTGGAATAGTTATTTCATACAATTTATTCATTTTATTTTTACTTATAATTAACACCAAGATGTAACTATCTCAACTGGAAGCGAAAACGCACCCCATTGACCAACGCATTGCATTAAACGTTCTGGCGCAGAAAGTCCGCCTGTCACTTTTATCATCACCGTAAGTTATCGTTCACGCTACTTCTTCGTTTCTGTGGCAAAGATTAAATATGACAAAAACAATTCATTATCATTTTTATCCTAAATTTAACAAAGAAATAGTTGTGACATATAAGATTAATAAATAAAAAACCGTTAGATGGTTCACAAGTTATTTAGTGAAGAGATTTTTTGAAATTATTAAAAGCGCGACCTGAATGGCATGCACAACAAAATAAGATTTTGATCACAAACATGGCAAGTCATTTATTACGCGACTTTCTAAAAAAATAAAAACCAACACAGAAAACACAATATAAGCACATGATTAAAAACACATTTTTCCAATAAAAAATATAACAATCATTTTTATCAGGATATTTTGAAAATAGATCAATTGCTTCCTTTTTCGCTTCCACAGAAACTCCAACCCTATTAAAAGGTTGTCACAATACAAGCTCTGAATATTAGAAAAGTATTTTCACTTATTGACCATCAGCCCTACAGAGGATTACCCATGAAAAAATCTACACTTGTTATTGGCGTCATCGGTGCTGACTGCCATGCAGTAGGCAATAAAGTTCTGGATCGCGTTTTTACTGCGCATGATTTTCACGTAATCAACCTCGGGGTGATGGTGAGCCAGGATGAATATATTGATGCCGCGATTGAAACAGGCGCCGATGCCATCGTGGTGTCCTCCATCTACGGTCATGGTGACATTGACTGCCTTGGGTTACGTGAACGCTGCATCGAACGCGGACTCGGTGACATTCTGCTGTACGTCGGCGGCAACCTGGTTGTAGGCAAACATGACTTCGCCGATGTGGAAGTGAAGTTTAAAGAGATGGGATTTAACCGCGTCTTCGCCCCCAGCCACGATCTGGAGGATGTCTGCGCGCTTATCGCCAATGATATTCACCAACACAATGGCCTCGAACAGCGTTGCCTGGAAGAGGCTATCTGATGCAAACAGTTTCTGTCGATATCGGCTCGACCTGGACCAAGGCAGCCCTCTTCGCCCATGAAGGCGAGGAGTTAACCCTGGTAAACCATGTCCTGACCCCAACCACCACACATCATCTGGCAGACGGTTTTTTTGCCAGCCTGAATCAGGTGCTGAATGTTGCCGATGCTCGCCCGTTACTGAAAAGTGGTGAAGTGCAGTTGAAGTACTCCTCCTCGGCCAAAGGTGGACTCGCCGTTGCAGCGATGGGGCTGGTGCCTTCCATTACGCTGGAATCAGCAAAAGTTACCGCCCATTCGGCAGGAGCGAAAATCGCGCAATATTATTCGTACAAGCTGAACCGTCATGACATACAGGAACTGGAATCATCACCACCGGACATCCTGTTATTTACCGGCGGTACAGACGGTGGAGAAGAAAGCTACGGTCTGGCGAATGCGCGTGCATTGGCAGACTCGAAGCTGGATTGCGCCATTATCTACGCAGGAAACCGGGACATTCAGGACGAAATACAAACGATTCTCGGGCACAAGGATCTGACCACGGTAGACAACATTCTGCCTGACCTCGATCACCCGAATCCGTTTGCCGCGCGCCAGGCGATTTGCGATGTGTTTTTGTCGCGCATTGTGAAAGGCAAAGGTCTGGACGTCATTGTCGGTGAAACAGGCGAAGAGCCAATGCCGACGCCATGGACGGTATATGAGTTAGTCAAAGCCATTAGCGATTACGACAGCGCATGGAAGGAATTCATGCTGATTGATATGGGCGGAGCCACCACGGATGTCTATTCGGCCAGCGCGAATACCCTCTCCCCCGATACCGTCCTGCATGGCGTTCCAGAGCCTTTCGTCAAACGTACCGTTGAAGGCGACCTGGGAATGCGCGTTTCCGCCGTCGTGGTGGGAGAAAGCACGCAGGATATGGTGAAAGTCATCTTCGCCCAACAGCCGCAGCGCGAGGAAGCATTTTACCGCTACCTGCGTCATTTGGTTGGGCAGCCGGATTACCTGCCACTCAGCGAGGAGGAGAAATATTTCGACACTCTGCTGGCAGGTTTATGCGTGGGCTATGCCGCTGAGCGCCACGCGGGCACTAAAAAGCAGGTTTGCACCTGCGTGGGTAACGTGGATTTACAGATGGGTCGCGATCTCACCACCGTACGCAAAGTCGTCGGTTCAGGTGGATGGCTCTCTCGCGCCAGCCAGTTCGATATCCATAACTGGCTCAAATACCGAGAGCTGGACGACCAGGGTAAAAGAATTCTGTTACCGAATCAGTTTGAGTATTACCGCGATTCAAATGGCCTGCTCCCTCTACTGGCAAACGTCGCCAGGCTGTACCCGCAAGCCGCTGCTCGCACCAGCATTCAGTGTTTAACCCTACAAAACTAAAGGCAGCTACGAATGGAACTTCGAAATAAAAAATTGACCCATGACGAATTCATGACCGAAAGGCATCAGGTGTTGCAAACCTGGGAAACCGGCAAAGACGTTGAGAACTTCGAAGATGGCGTGAAATACCAGCAATCAATTCCAGACAAGAAGCGCTTTTCCCTCGCTCTGCTGAAGGCCGATCAGGAAGGTAAAACCCTGAGTCAGCCGCGCGCAGGCGTGGCATTAATGGACGAGCATATTGCACTGCTCAAAACGTTGCAGGAAGAGTGCGATCTTCTGCCAAGTACTATTGATGCCTATACCCGTCTGAACCGCTATGAAGAAGCCGCTATCGGGATCCAGAAATCCATCGAAGCGGGAACTTCCAAGCTGAATGGTTTACCGGTCGTCAATCACGGGGTTGCTGCCTGCCGCCGTATGACTGAGTCGCTGGAAAAACCGATCCAGGTTCGCCACGGGACGCCGGATGCGCGTCTGCTGGCAGAAATCGCCATGGCCAGTGGCTTTACCAGCTACGAAGGCGGCGGTATCTCTTACAACATCCCTTACGCCAAACGCGTCACCCTGGAAAAATCCATCCGCGACTGGCAGTACTGCGATCGTCTGATGGGTCTGTACGAAGAGAACGGCATTCGCATCAACCGCGAACCGTTTGGTCCGCTGACCGGCACCCTGATCCCGCCGTTTATGTCCCACTCGGTGGCGATTATTGAAGGTCTGCTGGCGCTGGAACAGGGCGTGAAGTCAATCACCGTCGGCTACGGTCAGGTCGGTAGCCTGACGCAGGATATTGCCGCTATTCAGGCGCTGCGTGAGCTGTCCCACGAATATTTCCATAACCACGGCTTCGACGATTATGAACTGAGCACCGTTTTCCACCAGTGGATGGGCGGATTCCCGGAAGATGAAGCGAAAGCCTTCTCCGTTATCGCCTGGGGCGCAGCGGTTGCCGGTATGTCGGGCGCAACGAAAGTGATCACCAAAAGCCCTCACGAAGCGTTCGGTATCCCAACTGCGGCAGCGAACGCCCAGGGACTTAAAGCCTCACGCCAGATGCTCAACATGGTCAGTGACCAGAAATTCCCGCAGTGTGCTGCCGTGGAACAGGAAGTCGAACTGATCAAGAGCGAAGTCCGCGCGGTGCTGAAAAAAGTCTTTGAACTCGGCAATGGCGACATTGCGCGCGGTACGGTGCTGGCCTTTGAAGCAGGCGTGCTGGATGTGCCTTTCGCCCCTGCCGCCTGTAACGCCGGGAAGATCCTGCCGGTGCGCGATAACACAGGTGCCATCCGTATTCTCGAAGCCGGTGCCGTTCCGCTGCCGAAAGACGTTCTCGCCCTGCACCACGACTACGTCGCAGAGCGCGCGCATTTCGAAGGCCGTAAACCTTCTTTCCAGATGGTCATTGATGACATCAACGCCGTATCCCACAGTAAATTAATAGGAAGACCATAATGAAAATTAAACAGGCCCTTTTCACCGCTGGCTACTCCTCATTTTATTTTGACGATCAGCAGGCCATCAAAAACGGCGCCGGTCATGACGGGTTTATCTATACCGGCTCCCCGGTAACACCTGGCTTTACCTCTGTTCGGCAGGCGGGTGAATGCGTTTCTGTGCAGTTGGTTCTGGAAAACGGCGCAGTGGCGGTAGGTGATTGCGCAGCAGTGCAATATTCAGGCGCAGGCGGTCGCGACCCGCTGTTCCTGGCTGAAAACTTTATCCCTTTCCTCAACGATCACATCAAGCCGCTGCTGGAAGGCCGTGACGTGGATGCCTTCTTGCCAAATGCCCGCTTCTTTGATCAGTTGCGTATCGACGGTCATCTGCTGCATACCGCGGTCCGTTATGGTCTGTCTCAGGCACTGCTCGACGCGGCCGCACTGGCGACCGGCCGCCTGAAAACTGAAGTGGTGTGCGACGAGTGGCAACTGCCATGCGTCCCGGAAGCCATTCCGTTATTTGGTCAGAGCGGTGATGACCGTTATATCGCCGTCGACAAGATGATCCTCAAAGGCGTGGACGTTCTGCCGCACGCGTTGATCAACAACGTGGAAGAGAAGCTGGGCTTTAAAGGTGAAAAACTGCGTGAGTATGTGCGCTGGTTGTCTAATCGCATCTTAAGCCTGCGCACCAGCGAGCGTTATCACCCGACGCTGCATATTGATGTCTATGGCACTATCGGTCTGATCTTCGATATGGATCCGGTGCGCTGCGCTGAATATATCGCCAGCCTGGAAGCGGAAGCCCAGGGCCTGCCGCTGTACATTGAAGGTCCGGTGGATGCCGGTAACAAACCGGATCAGATCCGCATGTTAACCGCTATTACCAAAGAGCTGACCCGTCTGGGTTCCGGCGTGAAAATCGTTGCGGATGAGTGGTGTAACACCTATCAGGACATCGTGGACTTCACCGATGCGGGCAGTTGCCACATGGTGCAGATCAAAACCCCGGATCTGGGCGGTATTCATAACATCGTTGATGCGGTGCTGTATTGCAACAAACACGCAATGGAAGCCTATCAGGGCGGTACCTGTAACGAAACGGAAATCAGTGCTCGCACCTGCGTACACGTCGCGCTGGCCGCGCGTCCTATGCGCATGCTGGTCAAACCAGGTATGGGTTTCGATGAAGGTCTCAACATCGTGTTTAACGAAATGAACCGCACCATCGCGTTGTTGCAAACTAAGGATTAAGAGATGGCACGCACATTTAAGATCTTATCGCCTACGGCTATCCTGGGTTATGGCTTCCCGGAAGAAAGTTTTCGTAAAGCCATGGAAGAGTCACCGGATCTTATTGCTGTTGACGCAGGTTCCTCCGATCCAGGCCCCCACTACCTGGGGGCGGGTAAACCGTTTACCGACAGGGCCGGTGTGAAACGCGATCTGCGCTATATGATCGTGGCAGGCGTTAAGAACAACATCCCGGTAGTGATTGGCACGGCCGGTGGTTCAGGCGCCGCTCCGCATCTGGAGTGGTGTCGCCAGATAATCCATGAGATTGCTCAGGAAGAAAACCTGTCCTTCTCCATGGCGCTGATCCCGTCTGATGTCGACAAAGAGATCGTTCATCAGGCGCTGGATAACGGCAAAATCACCGCGCTCGATTTTGTGCCTGAACTGACTCACGAGGCAATTGAAGACAGCACCTACATTGTCGCGCAGATGGGCGTCGAGCCTTTCCAGCGTGCGCTGAAAGCCGGTGCGCAGGTGGTACTGGGCGGACGTGCTTACGATCCGGCCTGCTTCGCCGCGCTGCCGATTATGCAGGGCTTTGATGAAGGTCTGGCGCTTCATTGCGGTAAGATCCTTGAGTGTGCCGCCATTGCCGCCACCCCTGGCTCTGGCTCAGATTGTGCGATGGGGATCATTGACGACAACGGCTTTACGCTGAAAGCGTTCAATCCCAAGCGTAAGTTCACTGAAACTTCCGCGGCGGCGCACACCCTGTATGAGAAGTCCGATCCGTACTTCCTGCCGGGGCCAGGCGGCGTACTGAACCTGAAAGCGTGCACCTTCACTCAGGTTAACGAGGGCGAAGTGTATGTCAGCGGTTCACGTCATGAAGAAACGCCGTATGCGTTGAAACTGGAAGGCGCACGTCAGGTTGGCTTCCGCTGCCTGACTATCGCCGGAACGCGTGACCCGATCATGATTGCCGGAATTGACACCATTCTCGAAGAGGTACAGGCCAGCGTTAAGCGTAACCTCTCGCTGACTGACGACAGTATCCGTATGACCTTCCACCTGTACGGTAAGAACGGTGTGATGGGCAACCATGAACCGATGAAAACCGCCGGTCATGAGCTAGGGATTTTACTGGACGTCGTCGCACCGACGCAGGATATCGCCAACAGCGTTTGCTCGCTGGTGCGCTCTACCCTGCTGCACTACGGCTATGAAAATCGCATTGCGACCGCAGGTAACCTCGCCTTCCCGTTCTCGCCATCCGATATTCAGAGTGGTCCAGTGTATGAGTTCTCGATCTATCACCTGATTGAAGCGAGCGATGCGCTGCGTTTTGATTTCCACATTGAACAGGTGACGCCAGAAGGAGTTCAGGCATGAAACACTCAATTTGTTCACTGGCGCAAGTCATTCGTTCCAAAAACGCCGGACCGTACGAACTGGTTTTAGATATTTTATTTAAAACCCGTGAAGATTATCAGCGAGTGAAGCGTTCAGAACAATTAACGCCACAGCTTATTGCCGGTTTATATAACGTTGAGCCTGACTTTATTCATAATATTGTCTGGTTTGACCCGGCGAATGCCGTAAAAATTGTCATGCCGCGCGATATTATCTCCGGCAATGTTGGTGACAATGATGTTTATGGTGCGCAGCAACACGCGCCATTATTAAGTATTGAGTTCGACCTGTAGTAAAAAAACACAATAACAACCATTGGAGCACAGAATTCAGCTGTATCACAGTGCTTCGAATTATTCATGCGGTTGGTCACAACAGGCGTGCGTCTGAACTGCTGTCCGGGTTCAGGCGCGCGCCGCCCTACACAATTCCAATTACCAACCTTTATCCGATGGAGTACACATGAAGAAAATAAGTTTAACGAAGATGATCATATTAGGCCTGATACTCGGCATGATTGCCGGGGTGGCCATAAATAATATGGTCGCGGCTGAAACGGCAAAATCTTATGCAGCAGATATTTCCATTTTCACCACCATATTCTTACGCATGGTGAAAATGATTATCGCCCCATTGGTTATTTCAACTTTGGTTGTGGGTATTGCCAAAATGGGCGATGCCAAAACGCTGGGACGTATATTTTCGAAAACCTTCTTCCTGTTTATTTGCGCCTCACTGCTGTCAATCGCGCTGGGACTGGTTATCGTTAATATTTTCCAGCCAGGCGCTGGCATCAACTTTGTTCCACATGACGCCGGAGCCGTTGCCGCCGTTAAGTCTGAGCCGTTCACGCTGAAAGTATTCATCTCGCACGCAGTGCCAACCAGTATTGTTGATGCGATGGCACGTAACGAAATTCTGCAGATCGTCGTCTTCTCAATATTCCTCGGTTGCAGCCTTGCCGCAATTGGTGAGAAAGCCGAGCCTATCGTGAAGGTTCTGGATTCACTGGTACACGTGATGCTGAAGCTGACGGGTTACGTCATGCTGTTTGCGCCACTGACCGTTTTTGCCGCTATTTCGGGTCTGATTGCCGAACGTGGTCTGGGTGTGATGGTCAGCGCCGGGATCTTTATGGGTGAGTTCTACCTGACGCTGGGTATGCTGTGGGCGATCCTGATCGGCCTGTCCACCGTGATCGTCGGGCCGTGCATCGCGCGTTTAGCAAAATCCATCTTCGAACCTGCACTGTTGGCCTTCACCACCTCCAGCTCTGAAGCCGCTTTCCCAGGCACGCTGGATAAGCTGGAAAAATTCGGCGTTTCCTCAAAAATCGCCAGCTTTGTTCTGCCTATCGGTTACTCCTTTAACCTGGTCGGCTCGATGGCGTACTGCTCCTTTGCCACCGTATTTATTGCCCAGGCGTGCAACATTGAACTGAGCATGGGTGAGCAAATCACCATGCTACTGATCCTGATGCTGACCTCGAAAGGGATGGCAGGCGTACCGCGTGCGTCAATGGTGGTTATCGCCGCCACCCTAAACCAGTTCAACATTCCAGAAGCCGGTCTGATCCTGCTGATGGGTGTGGATCCATTCCTCGATATGGGGCGTTCTGCTACCAACGTCATGAGTAACGCCATGGGCGCTGCCATTGTGGGTCGTTGGGAAGGCGAACACTTCGGCCAGGGCTGTCGCGGAACTGCGCCAGTGAAGACACCGGAACAAGAACGTCCGGTGACCGAACAGTCAGAAGTTGCGATGTCCTGATAGCACGCGCTTATCCGGCCTACAAAACGGTCAATTATCCGTAGGCCGGATAAGGTGGAACACCGCCATCCAGCACGATGATGAACACACCAACAGGATTACACCATGAATAAAACCCTTCTTGGCGTGAGTATTTTTTCCTTCAGCGTTTTGTTTAGCGCAACGACTCTCGCGCAAACAACGCCGGATTACGCAAAGATTATCGACCAGGCACATCAGAAATATAAAAGTAACAACGATGGCAAAGTCGCCGACTACATCCCTGCCCTGGCCACCTACAGCCCGAAAAATTTTGCCATCACCATTGCCACGGTGGACGGCAAGATCTATCAGGTGGGCGATGTTAACAAGCCCTTCCCAATGGAATCCCTGAGTAAAGTCTTCACCCTGGCGCTCGCCATGGAACAGCATGGCCCACAGGTAGTCCTGGAGAAACTTGGGGCCAATGCCACCGGCATGCCGTTCAATTCAGGTTTAGCGGTAGAGTTGACTAAAGGCGCACCGGAAAACCCGCTGGTAAACGCCGGGGCGATGAGCACCGTTAGCCTGATCGAAGCCAAAGATAAAACCGATCGCTGGAACAAAATCCTCGACAACCTGAACGTCTGGGCCGATGCCACACTCACCGTGAACGAGCCTGTTTTCAAATCTGAGATGGAAACCAACCAGCACAACCAGGCATTGGCGAAGCTGATGGAATCCTATAACAGCTTCTATGGCAACACAGACGACGCTGTCGAAATTTATACCCGTCAGTGCTCAGTCGATATCACCGTTGAGCAACTGGCCAAAATGGGCGCGGTACTCGCCAACAAAGGCAAATCACCGTTTAACGGCAAGCAATTGCTGAATGAAAAGTATGTCCCGCAGGTACTGGCAGAAATGGCCATTGCCGGATTGTACGACGGTAGTGGTAAGTGGCTGTACACCGTAGGCATCCCGGCGAAAAGCGGCGTCGGCGGCGGGATGGTTGCCGTTGTGCCTGGCGAATATGCGATAGCCGTCTATTCCCCACCGCTGGATGAAGCCGGTAACAGCGTTCGTGCCCAGAAAACGATCGAATATGTCGCCGAAGCGACCGAAGCGAATGTCTTTTTAGCAAAATAACTCTATGCCGGATGGCGCTTCGCTTATCCGGCAAACAACACGAAGAGGTGAGAAGTAAACATGTCTAAACCATTTGTCTGGCAGGAACTCTTTGTTCAGGGTAAAGATAGTACCGAATATGAATTACTGAGTAATCAGCACGTTACAGTTTCGGAGTTAGACGGAGAGGAAGTGATTAAGGTTGCGCCAGAAGCGTTAACTTTATTAGCACAGCAGGCATTTTATGAGGCTTCATTCTTCCTGCGCGCCGGACATTTGAAACAGATCGCCAGCATTCTGCACGATCCACAGGCCAGCGGTAACGATAAGTATGTTGCATTGCAGCTACTGCGCAACGCTGAAGTTTCGGCCAAAGGCGTGCTGCCTAACTGTCAGGATACCGGAACGGCAACGATTGTGGCCTGCAAAGGTCAGCATGTCTGGACCGGCGGCGATGACGCAGAAGCGTTAAGCAAAGGCGTGTATACCACTTTCACCGAAAACAACCTGCGTTATTCGCAAAATGCCCCGCTGGACATGTACACGGAGGTCAATACTCAGACTAACCTGCCGGCACAAATCGATATCAGCGCCACGCCGGGTAATGAATACCGCTTCCTGTTCGTCAACAAAGGCGGCGGCTCGGCCAACAAAGCGGCGCTGTTCCAGGAAACAAAATCTATTCTGCAGCCGGAAAAGCTCACCGCCTTTCTGATCGAAAAAATGAAATCACTGGGCACAGCCGCCTGTCCGCCGTATCACATCGCTTTCGTCGTTGGAGGCTTGTCTGCCGACCAGACGCTGAAAGTCGCCAAGCTGGCTTCAACTAAGTATTACGATAACCTGCCCACCAGCGGGAACGAACTGGGTCAGGCGTTCCGCGATACGGCCCTGGAAGCCGAGTTACTCAATGCCAGCCGCGAGTTTGGTATCGGCGCGCAGTTTGGCGGCAAGTACTTTGCCCACGATATCCGCGTGATTCGCCTGCCGCGTCACGGAGGGTCTTGTCCTATCGCGATGGCCCTCTCCTGCTCAGCCGACCGCAACATTAAGGCTAAAATTAACAAACACGGTATCTGGCTGGAGAAACTGGAGCATAACCCGGGCAAATTCATACCTGATTCCCAACGGGTAGAAAATGGCGCCCAAACCGTACAGTTGGATCTCAACCGCCCGCTACGCGAGATTCTGCACGACCTGTCCGCTCTGCCTATCGGTACTCGTTTGTCGTTAAGTGGCCCAATTGTTGTCGCCCGTGATATTGCCCACGCTAACATCAAAGCGCGCCTGGATAACGGTGAACCGATGCCGGAATACATGAAAAAACATATCGTTTATTACGCGGGTCCCGCCAAAACGCCGGACAATCAGGCCTGTGGTTCAATGGGTCCCACCACCGGCGGGCGCATGGATGGGTATGTCGATGCTTTCCAGGCACAAGGCGGCAGTCTCATTATGCTCACCAAGGGTAACCGCAGCCAACAGGTCACTGATGCCTGCCATAAACACGGTGGATTTAGCCTCGGCAGCATTGGCGGCGCCGCGGCCCTGCTTGCACAACAGTACGTGAAAAGCCTGCATTGCCTGGAATATCCCGAACTGGGAATGGAAGCAGTCTGGATGATGGAAGTTAAAAATATGCCGGCCTTCGTGTTAGTCGACGATAAAGGTAATAACTTCTTTAGCCAGTTTGAGCAGCAGCATCGCTGCGCAACCTGTCCGGCAGGACATTAAGGAGACACGATGGAAGCGCGAGCCAATAATGACAGACACCGCCAACGTCAGCAGAAACTGAAAGAACAGGTTGATACCCGCGTGGCGGCGGCAACGGAGAAGAAAGGGATCCTGATTGTCTTTACCGGCAACGGTAAAGGGAAATCCACCGCAGCCTTTGGCACGGCAACGCGCGCGGTTGGTCACGGAAAAACCGTTGGCATCGCGCAGTTTATCAAAGGTCAGTGGGATAATGGCGAGTACAACACCCTGCAACCGCTCGGCGTTGAATTCCATATTATGGGCACCGGGTTTACCTGGGAAACCCAAAACCGGCAAGCGGATATCGAGGCGGCAACGGTAGTCTGGCAAGAAAGTAAGCGCATGCTGGCTGATGCGCATTACGATCTGGTGGTACTGGATGAACTGACTTACATGTTGGCTTACCACTATCTGGATACCCAGGAGGTTCTCAGCGCCATCGAAAATCGCCCTGTCGGACAAAGTGTTATCGTCACCGGACGCGGATGCCACGCACTGTTGCTGGAACTGGCCGATACGGTCAGTGAAATTCGCCCGGTCAAGCACGCGTTTGACAGCGGTATTCAGGCGCAGGTGGGAATCGACTGGTAACTATTCTTTTGCCGGATAACGACGCGCTGGCGTCTTATCCGGCCTACCGTTCTTTGCAGGCCTGACAAGGCACACGGTACTATCAGGCAGGCGATACCACAGATTTATTCAACAGCCAGTCCCGGAAGATCTGTAAATGCACAGATTCCGCTTTCTCTTCACGCCACGTCATGATGAAACGGTTCCCGGTGCGCATCGGGACATCGCAAGGAATGACCATATCACCGCTGTCCAGATCGTGCTGAATGGCAAAACGAGGAAGCAACGCCACGCCAAGATTAGAGCGAACCGCCGCAATCAGCATCGACAACAGATCAAACCTTGGACCTTTATTGACCAGTGGACTGCTGATATCGGACAGCGCAAACCATTCCTGCCAACCCTTGATACGCGTGCTTTGGTGCAAAAGCGGGAATTCGTTCAGCAACTCCTCGACTGCCAGTTTCCGATCCGGTTCGGCCAGCAAGCAGCGGCTACATACCGGCAGGATTTCCTCTTCAAACAGGTACTCAACGCCCGACCATGGCGAGTAGAAATCTTCACGCATGATTGCCGCGTCATACTCCCGATTGAGAAAATCACCAATATTCGCCAGCGAATGGATATTGACGATAATATCAGGATTGAGTTTATTGAACTCGCGCAGGTTCGGAATCAGCCAATGCGTGCTGAAGGTCGGATTCACTGCCAACTCAATAACCTGCACCGTCGGCTGCCAGGTCATTATCGTCGTCGTATCTCGCTCGAGTTTATTTAACGTTTCTTTAACGATACTTAAATAATGTTTGCCCGCCGCATTTAAAAAAATGCGTTTCTTGGCATGATTAAATAGCGAGGTATTCAGAAAATCCTCCAGTGCATTCACCTGGCGGAAAACAGCACTTTGTGTTAAAGCCAGCTCTTCAGCAGCCCGGGTATAACTTTCGTGACGCGCAACAACTTCAAAAGTTACCAGCAACTCCGTCTTCGGTATTTTTCCTCTCATAACCTCTTCCATATGCAGCGTACAAAAATAGTTTAATTTATAAAAAATAATTCAAGACGCCCAGATAAGCATCGAGAGTTATATTTTATTTCATCCATTGATGTCATTGATCCAATCCATGATTTACTCATACTGATGGCGGATAAATATTAACCAATAATACTCAAGCACAACAATAAACACAATTTAAATAAGGTTAAACCTATGCAAATAGTGCCAATAAGTTCTTAATAATTTTTCAAGTTAACTTGTTTATTGCAGAAAAAACTTTGCGAGATTAATCAATATTATCCATGCAATAATTTTAGATAATTTCACGTTATAACTTACGGGCAAACGACTGCTTTTAATCATTCCTTGATGTAGTTTCTGCCTTTTTTTGTTAGACGTGATAAAGGACACAATGTGAAAACTTTCGGAAAGGTCTGGCTCGTTGGAGCAGGTCCCGGTGATATTTCATTGCTCACCCTCAAAGCGATGATGTGCATTAAACAGGCTGATGTCATTATTTACGATCGGCTGGTCAATCCTAAAATTTTGGAATGGGCATTACCTGATTGCCTGCTTATCAATGTCGGCAAAAATCCAGGCTATCATTGTGTTCCTCAGGATGAAATTAACGCATTACTGGTCCAGTATGCCCAAACACATAGCAACATCGTACGCCTGAAAGGGGGCGATCCTTATGTGTTTGGTCGTGGGGCCGAAGAAGTTGAGGATCTTGTTGAAACGGGTATCCCATTTGAAGTTGTGCCGGGTATCAGTTCTACCATCGGCGGCCTGACCTATGCCGGAATTCCGGTGACGCATCGCGATTTCGCCTCCGGTTTTCACGTGGTGACGGGCCATACGCGGGAAGGCAACCAGCAGCAGGACTGGCGTCAACTGGCGAAGCTAAATGGCACGCTGGTTATCGTCATGGGTATCGCCAATCTGGCGTTTATTTGCGAAGAGCTGTTGATGGGCGGTAAATCAGCAGATACACCCGCTGCGCTAATTATGTCCGCCACCCGGGAGAATCAACGCCGACTGACCTGTACGCTCGGTTCATTACTGAGCAAAGCGCAGGAGGCTAACATTGCTCCACCTGCGCTGATTGTTATTGGTGAGGTGGTGACCCTGAGCGATCGGCTCTCTTTTATACCCGACGCCATCACCTTGCCAGAAGATCTTTACTGCGAAAGCCTGGCATGACGAAAAGACTGGGGCGACGTTTGATGCGCCGCCCTGAAAACGCGGCAAAAGTAGCTGGTTTGCGCGTATTGAAGTTTCCTGGCAATACTGTCTATTGAATGCTCAGGGTCGTGCAACAACTCCCCCGCTTTCTGCATTTTTTTCTGACTCACCCAGGTTTTAAAATTAACGCCCAGCCGTTTCTTAAAAAATCGGCTGAAATAGTTCGCGCTTAAGCACACATGCGCCGCGACGGATTCCAGGGATAATTCACCATATAAATTCTCATCAATATAACGCAGCGCCGCCAGAAGTTTTTTCTCATGACGGGAAGGTTCAGTAACATAATGACGAATGTAACGGATCGGTGAAACTGAAACTTGAGCGGATTGTTGTTCTTCCGCATAATTATCAACAATAAAACTTAACAAATTAGCCGACGCTACCAGCGTATTATTATCCACTACCGCAACCTGACCCCATTCAGCTTTTATTTTTGGATCATCCATCCATGAGAATTTATTACCAATAACAATAGTTTTATATTCCTGATACTTTGGCCGGACCTGTCCGCAGACAATAAAACCACAAAGATGCCCTTCATCAATTAATGGCATCGAGAACAGACTTAACCCGGCATGACAGGTGAGTATTCTGGGCTTAAGCTGTTTCAACCCCTCAAAAGCACACTGCTTATCGCATTTTTGGCAGTCCACACGATAGCGCTCATCCGCCCGCATTAATCTGCAGAAAGAATTAAAATTATGACAATCTGAGAGTGGCTTACCATTAATATCAATAACAACCGTGGCTAACCCGGTCGCACGGGAGAATATTTCGGCTATCGAGAAAAAACCGTGTAAATAATCATTCTGAATTTTCAGCAGCACGTTCTCCTCCAGCACTCATAATATTAAAACCGATAATATGCAGAATTTAACCAAGAGAAAGAATGATGTTGACCGCAAAAAATAATCTCATTTGTGCAGATGATTATGATCAATTGGCAAGAAAAATATTTAAGGACAAAAAAAAGGCCATCATCAGATGGCCAACCATGTCGAAACGGGACCAGCCCTTGACCATGCAGAGAGTCAGGGCTGTTTTTTTACTTCTTACTTAATAACGGTTTTCAGCGCTTCGCCGATATCGGCCAGGCTGCGAACGGTTTTCACGCCAGCAGCTTCCAGAGCCGCGAATTTCTCGTCTGCGGTACCTTTACCACCAGCGATGATCGCACCGGCGTGGCCCATACGTTTGCCTTTCGGCGCGGTGACGCCCGCGATGTAGCCAACTACCGGCTTGGTGACGTGATCTTTAATGTACGCCGCCGCTTCTTCTTCCGCGCTACCGCCGATCTCGCCGATCATCACGATCGCTTCGGTCTGCGGATCTTCCTGGAACAGCTTCAGAATGTCGATGAAGTTAGAGCCAGGAATCGGGTCGCCGCCAATACCTACACAGGTGGACTGGCCGAAACCGTAGTCGGTGGTCTGCTTAACCGCTTCATAGGTCAGCGTACCGGAACGGGAAACGATCCCCACTTTGCCCGGCTTGTGAATGTGACCCGGCATGATGCCGATTTTGCATTCGCCCGGGGTGATCACGCCTGGGCAGTTCGGGCCGATCATGCGTACGCCAGCTTCGTCCAGCTTCACCTTCACGGTCAGCATATCCAGCGTCGGGATACCTTCGGTGATGGTGATAATCAGTTTGATGCCTGCGTCGATCGCTTCCAGAATGGAGTCTTTGCAGAACGGCGCCGGAACGTAGATCACGGTGGCGGTAGCGCCGGTCGCTTCTACGGCTTCACGAACGGTGTTGAACACCGGCAGACCGAGGTGGGTGGTGCCGCCTTTGCCTGGCGTTACGCCGCCAACCATCTGCGTACCGTATGCAATCGCCTGTTCGGAGTGGAAAGTCCCCTGGCTACCGGTGAAGCCCTGACAGATAACCTTGGTATCTTTATTAATTAAAACTGACATTATTTCCCCTCCACTGCGGCAACAACCTGCTGAGCTGCATCCGTCAGACTTTTCGCTGCAATAATATTCAGGCCGCTATCAGCCAGTTTTTTCGCGCCGAGCTCGGCGTTGTTGCCTTCCAGACGAACGACAACCGGGACGTTAACGCCCACTTCGGCTACCGCGCCGATGATACCGTCAGCGATCAGGTCGCAACGTACGATACCGCCGAAGATGTTAACCAGAACGGCTTTTACATTGTCGTCGGAGAGGATGATTTTGAACGCTTCGGTTACGCGCTCTTTGGTTGCGCCGCCGCCCACGTCGAGGAAGTTAGCCGGTTCGCCGCCGTGCAGTTTAACGATGTCCATGGTGCCCATTGCCAGGCCCGCACCGTTAACCATACAACCGATGTTACCGTCCAGTGCGACGTAGTTCAGTTCCCACTGTGCAGCCTGCGCTTCACGAGGATCTTCCTGAGACTGGTCGCGCATTTCGCGCAGGTCAGCCTGGCGGAACAGTGCGTTACCGTCAGCGCCCAGTTTGCCATCGAGGCAGATCAGATCGCCCTGTTTGGTTACTACCAGCGGGTTGATTTCGATCAGCGCCAGGTCGCGCTCCAGGAAAATGGTCGCCAGCCCCATGAAGATTTTGGTGAATTGCTGAACCTGTTTACCTTCCAGACCCAGTTTGAACGCCAGCTCACGCCCCTGGTAAGGCATCGGTCCTGCCAGCGGATCCAGCGCCACTTTGTGGATCAGGTGCGGGGTTTCTTCCGCTACTTTTTCGATTTCCACGCCGCCTTCAGTCGAAGCCATAAAGACCACGCGACGGGAACTACGGTCAACCACTGCGCCGAGGTAAAGTTCTTTACCGATATCGGTCGCCGCTTCAACCAGAATCTGATTTACCGGTTGGCCATTAGCGTCTGTCTGGTAAGTCACCAGACGTTTCCCCAGCCAGTGCTCAGCAAAAGCGCGAATGTCTTCTTTGCTGTTAACAACCTTCACACCGCCCGCTTTACCACGGCCACCAGCGTGAACCTGACATTTCACTACCCACGGGCCTGCGCCGATTTTAGATGCGGCTTCTTCAGCTTCACGCGGAGTATTACAGGCATAACCCACCGGTGCCGGTAAGCCATAGCGGGCAAAAAGTTGTTTTGCCTGATATTCATGTAAGTTCATGTGTTCTGTCCATCCTTCAGGTAATCGTTATCTTTTACCCGTAGGTCTGATAAGGCGTCCAGACCTACGGGGCAGGTGATACTCTTTTTCGTTACACGTCCAGCAGCAGACGCGTTGGATCTTCCAGCAACTCTTTAATGGTTACCAGGAAGCCTACTGACTCACGACCATCGATCAGACGGTGGTCATAAGACAGCGCCAGATACATCATCGGCAGAATTTCAACCTTGCCGTCTACCGCCATCGGACGATCTTTGATGGCATGCATACCCAGGATGGCGCTCTGCGGTGGGTTGATGATCGGCGTAGACATCAGGGAACCGAACACACCGCCGTTAGTGATGGTGAAATTACCGCCCGTCAGATCTTCAACCGTCAACTTGCCGTCGCGACCTTTTACTGCCAGTTCTTTAATGTTCTTCTCAATGTCAGCCATACCCAGCAGATCCACATCACGCAGGACCGGCGTTACCAGGCCGCGCGGCGTGGAGACCGCCATGCTGACATCAAAGTAGTTGTGGTACACCACGTCATCGCCATCGATAGAGGCGTTGACTTCCGGATAGCGTTTCAGCGCTTCAACCACCGCTTTCACGTAGAAAGACATAAAGCCCAGACGGATACCGTGACGTTTTTCGAACGCATCACCGTATTGCTTACGCAGGTCCATAATCGGCTTCATGTTGACTTCGTTGAACGTCGTCAGCATGGCGGTGGAGTTTTTCGCTTCCAGCAGACGCTCGGCTACGCGTTTGCGCAGACGGGTCATTGGCACACGTTTTTCGCCACGCGCACCCAGTTGAGGCTGAGGCGCAGGCGCGGCTGCTGGCGCTTTGGCTTCGTCTTTTGCTGCCGGCGCTTTGGCCAGATGCTTTTCCACATCTTCGCGGGTGATGCGGCCACCAACGCCAGTGCCTTTGATGGCGCTGGCTTCGAGGTTATGTTCACCGAGCAGGCGACGGATCGCCGGGCTCAGGGCATCGTTGTTCTGCTCTGCAAGCGACGCCTGCTGGCGCTGTGCCGGAGTAGAATCTTTCTCTTCAGACTTGGCGCTGGTTTCTTTACCAGTGCTGTTGCCTTCACGCAAGCGACCGAGGATCTGGCGGGAGGTGACGGTTGTCCCTTCATCTTCCAGAACCGCATCAAGGATACCGTCCGCTGATGCCGGTACTTCCAGTACCACTTTGTCAGTTTCGATTTCTACCAGTACTTCATCACGACGTACTGCATCGCCCGGTTTTTTGTGCCAGGTTGCAACCGTTGCATCCGCTACGGATTCAGGCAGGTCGGGAACAAGAATATCTACGCTACTCATTATTTATCCTTTATTTAATCGACGTTCAGCGCGTCATTAACCAGATCTTGTTGCTGTTTCTGGTGAACGGACATATACCCTACTGCCGGAGAGGCAGAGGCCGGGCGACCTGCATAACGCAGAGCGGACCCAAATGGAATCACTTCACGGAAATGATGCTGACTGCAATACCATGCGCCCTGGTTGAGCGGCTCTTCCTGGCACCAGACAAAATCATGTACGTGAGCAAACGGTTTCAGCGCTTCCTGCACCGCTTTATGCGGGAACGGATAGAGCTGTTCGATGCGCACAATGGCAACATCTTTTTGGTCATTCTTGCGGCGTTGCTCCAGCAGGTCGTAATAAACCTTACCAGAACACATCACAACACGCTTCACGCCTTTCGGATCAAGTTCATCGACTTCGCCAATAGCCGGCAGGAAGGTGCCATTTGCCAGTTCGTCCAGCGTAGACACCGCCAGCGGGTGACGCAGCAGCGACTTCGGTGACATCACCACCAGCGGACGACGCATACCGCGCAGCGCCTGACGACGCAGCATGTGGTACACCTGTGCCGGGGTGGACGGGACGCAAACCTGCATGTTTTGCTCAGCGCAAAGTTGCAGATAACGTTCCAGACGCGCGGAGGAGTGCTCCGGGCCCTGACCTTCGTAGCCGTGCGGCAGCAGCATAACCAGACCGCACATACGACCCCATTTCTGTTCGCCGGAAGAGATGAACTGGTCGATAACGACCTGAGCACCGTTGGCGAAGTCACCGAACTGGGCTTCCCAGATGGTCAGAGTGCGCGGTTCTGCCGTGGCGTAACCGTATTCAAACGCCAGCACCGCTTCTTCAGACAGTACGGAGTCCCATACGCGGAACGTGCCCTGGCCGTTATGCACATGCTGCAGCGGCGTGTAGGTTGAACCGTTCGCCTGGTTATGAATAACCGCGTGGCGGTGGAAGAAGGTTCCGCGACCGGAATCTTCACCCGACAGACGAACCGGAATGCCTTCGTCAACCAGTGTGGCGTAAGCCAAATTCTCTGCGCCACCCCAGTCGAACAGCTTCTCGCCTGCGGCCATGGCCTGACGATCGCCGTAAATTTTGGCAACGCGCGACTGCATTTCAACCGCTTCAGGTACAGTGCTGATGCGTTTAGCCAGCTCCTGCAGACGCTTCATCTCAACTTTGTTCGGGTAGCTTTCGTCCCATTCGTGGTTGAGATATGGCGACCAGGTGAAGGAGTGCATGTTCATTGGACGCCACTCTTTCACTACACACTCGCCAGCATCCAGCGCATCGCGATACAGGTTGACCATTTCGGTCGCATCTTCCAGCGTGGCGACTTTGTCCGCTTCCAGCTTGTCGGCGTAGATTTTGCGCGGGGTCGGATGCTTTTTGATTTTCTGATACATCAGCGGCTGGGTTGCGCTCGGCTCATCGGCTTCGTTATGGCCGTGACGGCGGTAGCACACCAGATCGATGAAGACATCGCGTTTGAAGGTATTACGGAAGTCCAGCGCCAGACGCGTGACGAAAGCGACTGCTTCCGGGTCATCCGCATTGACGTGGAAAATCGGTGCCTGAACCATCTTACCGATGTCGGTGCAATATGGGGTAGAACGCGCATCCAACGGGTTAGAGGTAGTGAAGCCCACCTGGTTGTTGATAACGATGCGAACGGTACCGCCCACTTCGTAACCACGCGCTTTCGACATGTTCAGGGTTTCCTGCACCACGCCCTGCCCGGTCACCGCCGCATCACCATGAATGGTGATAGGCAGGACTTTATTGCTGCTCGGCTCATCCAGACGATCCAGACGCGCACGGACGGAACCGATTACCACCGGGCTAACAATTTCCAGGTGTGACGGGTTAAACGCCAGCGCCAGGTGTACCAGACCGCCTTCGGTTTCGATATCTGACGAGAAGCCCATGTGGTACTTCACGTCGCCAGTGCCGAGATGTTCTTTATGTTTGCCCGCGAATTCGTCGAACAGATCCTGCGGCTTTTTACCCAGCACGTTGACCAGTACGTTCAGACGACCACGGTGCGCCATGCCCAGCACCACTTCACGCGTACCACTGTTACCCGCGTGGCGGATCATCTCTTTCAGCATCGGAATTAACGCATCACCGCCTTCCAGCGAGAAGCGTTTCGCGCCCGGGAACTTCGCGCCCAGGTAACGTTCCAGACCTTCCGCTGCGGTCAGTTCGCTGAGGAAGCGTTTTTTCTCTTCACTACTAAACGCGGCGCGGCCAGACTCGATGCGCTGCTGAAGCCAGCGTTTTTCTTCGGTGCTGGTGATGTGCATATACTCGGCGCCAATCGGGCCGCAGTAGGTTTGTTTCAGCGCAACAACCAGGTCGCTCAGCTTCATGGTGTCTTTGCCGCCGGCAAAAGAGCCTACGTTAAAGCTTTCCTGGAAATCCGCATCGGTCAGATCGTGGAAAGACGGATCCAGATCGGCCACTTTCTCTTGCTGCCACAGTCCCAGCGGATCAAGATTCGCATGTTGATGACCGCGGAAACGGTAGGCGTTAATGAGCTGCAGGACTTTAACCTGCTTCACATTGGCATCAGGGTCGGAAATAGAAGAAGAGTAACGTGGGGTAATCAACGCCTGCCGACGGAAATAATCACGTGTTTTTGAGTGGAGTTGATCCGGTTTGACTCCGGTGCCAGGTAACTGCTGGAACGTCGAACGCCAGTTAGCATCTACCGAGTCAGGGTCGGTTAAGAAGTCTTCATAGAGCTGTTCTATCCAGCTCTGGTTCGAGCCAGAGAGGTAAGAAGAGTCCAACCAGGCTTTCAAAGCGCTGTTCTGCATCGTGATCCCTTAAGCATTTGTATGCTTACTTCGCCGTGGATACTACCACGCACACCGATGTGCGTGCCGGGGTTCACTTGCGAGCTCTTTTTGTTTGGCTCGCGAAGGAACCTTTAAAAACTGTCTAATCATGTGGCAGTTTTTAGAGGTTTCCTACATTAACAATTTGCCTGATGGCGCTTCACTTATCAGGCCTACGGGATTGTACCTGTAGGCCGGATAAGACGTTTACGTCGCCATCCGGCAACCACTACAACAACTTATGCACTACGCTTGAGCAGCATCGACTTAATATGGCCGATGGCGCGCGTCGGGTTCAGCCCCTTAGGACATACGCTGACGCAGTTCATGATGCTGTGACAGCGGAATACGCTGAAAGCGTCACTTAAACCTTCCAGGCGGCTGTCGGTCTCGGTATCGCGGCTGTCAATCAGGAAGCGATATGCAGCCAGCAGACCAGCCGGACCGATGAATTTGTCCGGATTCCACCAGAATGATGGGCAGGACGTTGAGCAGCATGCACACAAAATACATTCATACAGCCCATCGAGCTTCTCACGCTGCTCTGGCATTTGTAAATGCTCGCGAGCCGGTGGATTTTTCCCATTATTCAACAAGTAAGGCTTAATCTTCTCATACTGTGCGTAGAATTGTCCCATGTCTACCACCAAATCGCGCACAACCGGTAAACCCGGCAGCGGGCGAATGACAATTTTCTTGCCCGGCTGATTCAGCGCAGAAACAGGTGTGATACAGGCCAATCCATTTTTGCCGTTCATGTTCAGACCGTCAGAGCCGCAGACCCCTTCACGGCAGGAGCGACGAAACGATAGCGACGGATCTTTTTCTTTCAGCTGCATCAATGCATCCAGCAGCATCATGTCGCGCCCTTCTTCCGCTTCCAGGGTGTAATCCTGCATGCGCGGAGCATCGTCAACGTCCGGGTTATAGCGATAAACTGAAAACTCGAGTTTCATTGTCCTGTCTCCGCATTAATAAGTACGAATCTTCGGCGGGAATGCCGGGCGCAGCTTCGGTTCCATATTGACTTGACGTCGCGTCATGGTTTCCGACTCTGGCAGGTACAGGGAATGGCACAGCCAGTTTTCATCATCACGTTCCGGGAAGTCGAAGCGGCTATGCGCGCCACGGCTTTCGGTACGGAAGTTTGCAGAGACTGCGGTGGCGTAAGCGGTTTCCATCAGGTTATCCAGCTCCAGACACTCAACGCGCTGGGTGTTAAATTCACTGGAGGTATCATCCAGACGGGCGTTTTTCAGACGCTCGCGAATCGCTTTCAGCTCTTCCAGTCCTTTCGCCATCGCATCGCCTTCGCGGAATACCGAGAAGTTATGCTGCATACATTCCTGCAGCGCTTTGCGAATGGCGACCGGATCTTCGCCGTTACGGTTGCCGTTCCAGCGATTCAGACGAGCCAGAGAAGCATCGATCTCGTCTTCCGTCGCATCCAGCAGGTCGCCCTGTTCCGCGATAGATTCCTGCAGATGCAGACCCACCGCACGACCAAAGACCACCAGATCCAGCAGCGAGTTGCCGCCCAGACGGTTGGCGCCGTGAACCGATACGCAGGCGATTTCGCCTACCGCAAACAGCCCCGGAATCACCACATCTTCGCCCTGCTCGTTCACGGTCAACGCCTGGCCGGTTACTTTGGTCGGGATACCGCCCATCATATAGTGACAGGTAGGAATTACCGGGATCGGCTCTTTCACCGGGTCAACGTGGGCAAAGGTACGAGACAGTTCGAGAATACCCGGCAGCCGGGACTCCAGCACTTCTTTACCCAGATGATCGAGTTTCAGCTTGGCGTGCGGACCCCATGGGCCGTCGCAGCCGCGGCCTTCACGGATTTCGATCATGATGGAACGCGCCACCACGTCACGACCCGCTAGGTCTTTCGCGTTCGGGGCATAACGCTCCATAAAGCGCTCGCCGTGTTTGTTCAGCAGGTAGCCGCCTTCACCACGACAACCTTCTGTGACCAGCACGCCCGCGCCAGCGATACCGGTCGGGTGGAACTGCCACATTTCCATATCCTGCACCGGCACGCCAGCGCGGATAGCCATACCTACACCGTCACCGGTGTTGATGTGGGCGTTAGTGGTTGATTGATAAATACGACCTGCGCCACCCGTCGCCAGTACGGTGGCACGAGCTTTAAAGTAAACGACTTCACCGGTTTCAATACACAGTGCGGTACAACCGACAATCGCGCCATCAGCATTCTTCACCAGGTCCAGTGCATACCACTCAGAGAAGATGGTGGTGTGGTTTTTCAGGTTCTGCTGATACAGGGTGTGCAGGAGCGCGTGGCCGGTACGGTCTGCCGCTGCTGCGGTACGTGCCGCCTGCTCGCCGCCGAAGTTCTTCGACTGACCGCCAAACGGACGTTGATAAATGGTGCCATTATCGAGACGAGAGAACGGCAGGCCCATATGGTCCAGCTCCAGAATCGCTTCCGGGCCAGTTTTACACATATATTCAATTGCGTCCTGGTCACCAATGTAGTCCGACCCTTTGACGGTGTCGTACATGTGCCATTCCCAGTTATCTTCATGAGTATTACCGAGCGCCACGGTGATGCCACCCTGCGCAGATACGGTATGGGAACGGGTTGGAAAAACTTTGGAGAGCAGCGCACAGGTCTGTCCGCTCTGGGAAATTTGCAGCGCCGCGCGCATACCTGCGCCACCGGCACCAATCACAACAGCATCAAATTCTCTGACTGGCAGTTTCATTACACACCCCACACCACAACAAATCCATAAATGACGTAAACCACCAGCGCAACGACGATAGCCAGTTGCAGAATCAGGCGTACAGCCAGAGGTTTAACGTAGTCGGTCAACACCTGCCACATGCCAATCCAGGCATGAATCAAGATGGAAAAAAGTGCCAGCAGAGTGAAGACTTTGGTGAATGCCGATGAGAAAAAACCGGTCCAGACTTCAAAGGTCAACTCGCCGCTGGTGGCGAAGAAGCCGACCATATAGATGATGTATAACGTCAGAACGATAGCGGTAGCACGGACCAGAATGAAGTCATGTACGCCGTTGCGTCCTAATGCGGAGGCGTTGCTTACCATACGAGGACTCCTGCGAGAAGTGAAAGCACGACAATGATAACGAAACAAATTTTGGCGGAGCGTGTCCCTGCTTCGAGGGTTTCTTCGATATAGCCAAAATCCATCAACAGATGGCGAATGCCCATTACGGCGTGATAAGCCAGCGCAATCAGGATCCCCCACATGATTAACTCCACGAAGAAGTTATTCATAATGGATGACGCCGTGAGGAAACCTTCAGGGGAGGAAAGGCTGGTACCCAATAACCACAACAGAATCCCGACCGCCACGAAGGTGATCACTCCGGATACGCGATGGAGAATGGACGCTATCGCCGTGATTGGGAACCGGATCGTTTGCAGATCCAGATTGACAGGTCTTTGTTTTTTCACATTTCTTATCATGAATAACGCCCACATGCTGTTCTTATTATTCCCTTTGGACTTCGGGCACAGAAGATGCAGACTTCTGTAGTCTGAAAGACGCCGGGATTTCCTTCCTCCGGTCTGCTTGCGGGTCAGACAGCGTCCTTACTATAACTACGCGTCATATAAAACACTGCTTCCAGTTGCTAAAACGACACGTTACAACGCTGGTTGGCTCGGGATTGCAGGGTATTCCGGAGACCTGGCGGCAGTATAGGACGTTCACAAAATCATTACAATTAACCTACATATAGTTTGTCGGGTTTTATCCCGAACAGTGACATAGGTCACGATAACAACATTATTTTAATTTTTAATCATCTGATTTGACAATCATTAAACAAAGTTGTTACAAACGACACCAGAAAAAGCATATAATGCGTAAAAGTTATGGGGTCACTCTTTCACCGGAGATTTAGTTATGTAACAGTGTGGAAGTATTGACCAATACCTTCAGGACAGTTATTAGTGATAGACAGGTTAAATAATTCGGATTGCTAAGTTGTTGATTTGTTACTATTTCACCATGAGTTAACTGATTTACCTGCAAGCGCCCATTGCTCTGTACCCTGGTTTTCGCCTCTATCGCAGAGCGGCGAGCCGAATAAAAAACTGGTAACGGTTGATTGATGTATCGAAAACAAGTCTGACTTCCGCAGTCTTAAGTAATAAGGCGCTAAGGAGACCGTAAATGGCTGATACTAAAGCAAAAATCACTCTAAATGGTGACGCTGCTATTGAACTGGATGTGCTGAAAGGTACGCTCGGTCAAGATGTTATTGATATTCGTAGCCTTGGCTCAAAGGGGATGTTTACTTTTGACCCAGGTTTCACCTCTACCGCATCCTGCGAATCCAAAATTACGTTCATCGATGGTGATGAAGGCATTTTGCTGCATCGCGGCTTCCCGATTGACCAGTTGGCGACCGAGTCCAACTATCTGGAAGTGTGTTATATCCTGCTGTACGGCGAAAAACCGACGCAGGAGGAGTACGACGAGTTCAAAACCACGGTCACTCGCCATACCATGATTCACGAGCAGATCACGCGTCTGTTCCACGGTTTCCGCCGCGACTCCCACCCGATGGCCGTTATGTGCGGTGTCACCGGGGCGCTGGCTGCGTTCTATCACGATTCTCTGGACGTAAATAATGCGCGTCACCGTGAAATCGCCGCCTTCCGTCTGCTGTCCAAAATGCCGACCATGGCAGCGATGTGCTACAAATACTCCATCGGACAACCGTTCGTGTACCCGCGTAATGACCTCTCCTACGCCGGTAACTTCCTGAACATGATGTTCTCCACGCCGTGCGAAAAATACGAAGTCAATCCAATCCTGGAACGCGCCATGGACCGTATCCTGATCCTGCACGCTGACCACGAACAGAACGCCTCAACCTCTACCGTGCGTACCGCAGGCTCTTCAGGGGCTAACCCGTTTGCCTGCATCGCGGCTGGTATTGCTTCCCTGTGGGGACCGGCACATGGCGGCGCCAACGAAGCTGCGCTGAAAATGCTGGAAGAAATCAGCTCGGTTAAACACATTCCGGAATTTGTTCGCCGCGCGAAAGACAAGAATGATTCTTTCCGCCTGATGGGCTTTGGTCACCGTGTTTACAAAAACTATGACCCGCGCGCCACCGTGATGCGTGAAACCTGCCATGAAGTGCTGAAAGAGCTGGGCACCAAAGATGATTTGCTGGAAGTGGCAATGGAGCTTGAGCACATTGCGCTGAACGACCCGTACTTCATCGAGAAGAAACTCTACCCGAACGTAGACTTCTACTCTGGTATCATTCTGAAAGCGATGGGCATTCCGTCCTCCATGTTCACCGTGATCTTCGCCATGGCGCGTACCGTTGGCTGGATTGCACACTGGAATGAAATGCACACTGACGGCATGAAAATCGCCCGTCCTCGTCAGCTGTATACCGGCTACGACAAGCGCGATTTTAAGTCTGATATTAAGCGTTAATTGTCTGCCGGATAGCGCTCTCGCCTGTCCGGCCTACTACCTTGAATCTTCCAGGCCGGACATGGGGTTAATACCTCTGTCCGGCCTGTTTTTTCTTGACCCACATTATTTTATTCTCATCACGTTTTCTCTATGATTTACTGAGATCTTCCTCATTTCACTCAGGAGCATGGGATGCCTGTATTGCAGTGGAGCCTGCTATTTCTGCTATCACTCCTTCTTTCCCTGTTCTTTCTGTTGATACATCTTCCAGGCGCATTGCTGCTCGGCTCGATGATCGTCGGTATCATTTTCAGTATGCGCGGGATCTCCCTGCACCCTCCCCGCTGCACATTTCTTGCCGCTCAGGCCATTCTCGGCTGCATGATTGCGCAAAACCTCACCGGTTCCATTTTAACGACACTTGCGGCACACTGGCCGATGGTGATTGTCATCCTGCTGGCAACACTTATTAGCAGCGCGGTAATCGGCTGGCTGCTGGTTCGCTACAGCAATCTACCGGGGAACACCGGCGCGTGGGGGTCATCACCTGGCGGGGCAGCCGCGATGGTTGCGATGGCGCAGGATTATGGCGCTGACATCCGCCTGGTGGCGTTTATGCAGTATTTGCGCGTACTGCTGGTAGTTGGCGCTGCCGCGTTAGTGACCCGACTTGTAATGGGCGATCAGGCGCAAACGGTCAATCAGCAAATCGTCTGGTTTCCGCCGCTGAGTGTTAATCTGTTGAGCACCATACTGCTGGCCGCTGTTGCCGGTACAGCCGGGCGCTTACTGCGTATCCCCTCTGGCGTGATGTTGCTGCCCATGCTGGCGGGTGCATTGCTGAACGCGGGCGGTGTGATGGTCATTGAACTGCCGGAATGGCTACTGGCGATAGCCTATATGGCGATTGGCTGGCAAATCGGCCTCGGCTTTGACAAGCAGATTTTTTTGATGGCGCTGCAACCCCTGCCACAAATATTGTTGTCCATTTTTTCACTGATGGCGATTTGTGCCGCTATGGCCTGGGGTCTGGCGCATTACATGCAAATCGACTTTCTCACCGCCTATCTGGCGACCAGCCCTGGCGGAGTGGATTCCGTCGCGGTAATTGCCGCAGGCAGCCACGCCGATATGGCGCTGATCATGGCGATGCAAACCCTGCGGCTGTTCAGTATTTTATTGACCGGTCCGGCGGTGGCGCGTTTTATTTCAGCGCATGCGCCAAAAAACTCATCATCGTAAGCCGGGATTAGTTTAAATTATATTTAAACCCTACCCTTATTTGATATTCATTTTTTGTATCATCACCATCTTGATATTTATCAAGATAACCTAATTCAAAAAATGGATAAAACCGCGGCGTAGTATGAAAGTTAAAGACAAAGTTATGCTGCAGGGTATGATTCTTGCCATTGGCATATTCAAACTTGTCGCCATGCGTTTTGCTATAATACGTTGGATTATATTGAACCCAGAAGTTTGGCGTAAAATACTTGGTTAAATAAATATCGACGCGGTGTTCTGAAGAGTCATCCCAGTCACCTTGCAGTGTTTCGCTGTCATGATTTTGATGGTTATAACGGTAGCGTAATACGGCGCCCAGCGTTGGGTCAAAATGATAGCCAATGCCTATATAAGGATCGACGCGTGAGCCCGCGGACTCCCAGTGAAAGACTACGCCGGGTTCAAGCCAGAAGTCACTATCACCCAATACAAAAGGCTTGTTAAATTCAGCTTCCTGATAGCTACTTTTCCACTGATCCATATTTTTACCAAGATCGGCATCAGTTTCAAAACTCCAGTACATACTTTTAAAAATACTGTCTGAATCCTGTACTACACCGGTTAACATCAATCGCTGTAAAAAGCCTTTGCTGGCAGTTCGATACTGCGTACGTGGCGCAAAATATACAGTAGTAAATGGCGTTGATTTTACCAGAGAGACAGGAGTTGCATTATTTTCCGCGGCCATAACGCCAGTTGCAGGCATGACCAGTGTAGCCATTAATATGGCTGTATTAATATTATTACTTTTCATTATATTTTCCTCGCCGTACAGAGATAAAATCTCCCCCTGCTAAATCAATAGCCTGATTATTTAACTGGGGGAGCAGAATATTACCAGTAACTATTCCAGCAGGATATTGCACGGGTCATCGCTTCCATCAGGAAATAATCCCCCCACGTGCAGCACTCATCCACACCGACGTTACCTTTAAAATAATAAACAGAGTGTTTTAATAATCCTTCGCCGGCTTTATGCGACGTATTCAGATAATCATCAAGCATTCGCGCAATCATCCGTAATGCCAGCGCTTCATAGCTTTCACGATCCGGGTGGGTTGCCGGTAACTGTTTTACCAGCTCCAGCAACGCGCAGGCGAGAATCGCGCTAGCGGAACTATCCCTTTTACTATTCGGATCGGTAAGCGCAAGATCCCAATAGCAGACAAGATCTTCTGGCAGACGATTAATAAAGTAATTTGCCAGCGTCTGGCTCAGTTCCAGAAGCCGCTCATCTCCGGTATAGAGATAATTCAGCAGAAAGCCATAAACACCCCATGCCTGCCCGCGCGACCAGCAGGAGTCATCGGAAAAACCCTGATGCGTATTGCCAAACCTCGGTTCACCGGTGTTAACATCCATATAATATGTATGGAACGTCGAACCGTCCTCGCGCACAATATAACGTCGCGCCTGCTCAATATGATTTTTCGCCGCCTCTGCATAACGAGGATCGCCAGTGCCGGCGCTTGCCTGATACAACAATGGCAGATTCATATTGCAGTCTATAATCATCCTGCCCTGCTGCTCCGGATTATCCAGTTCGCCCCACGCCTGAATAATGCCGCATTTCTCGTGATAGCGTTCCATCAGCACTTCTGCCGCCTGCTGCGCGATATAAATCGCCTCGCGATTGCCGGTCAGTTTATTAGCCGCTATACAGGATAGGCTGTACAGAAAACCCAGATCGTGGTGATTGGTATGGTCCCGTCGGGCAATACGTTCACCAAAAGAACGGACATGTTGTTCGGCCAACGTGCGATACGCGTCATTACGCGTCCATTCCCATGCCAGCCACAGCTGACCAGTCCAGAAACTGGTAGTCCATTCCTGATTATCAATAATTGGGTAGCGACCGTTTTCACATGCCGCATCGGGATAACGCAGGCCAAAATAATCACGGTTACGATCGACAGCAGATAAAATTACCGGTAAAGCGCGGCGAATCTTCTGCGCAATAGCAGCGCGTTCGCCGCTTCGCAGTACAACAGGAACGATCGGTTCTTTACGGATAGTTACAGACATAATTCTCTCGTTTTCTTCATTTTAATGGGTGGCTTCTTGCCCATGGACAGGGGCTGTAATGGTTTTTTTGTGTTGATAGCAAGTAGAAAGCGTGATGGCGGAGATCCCGGTAAATACCAGAGCTATCACGCCCATAATCAGATAGGTATGCTCAAAACCAATTTTTTGGTAGGCGTAGCCGGCAGGTGGTGCCACGACAATAGAACCGACATAAATCATGGCCTGATAGCCCAGTAGGTACATCGTGGCGTTAACGCGTTTGTCGAAATGCTCGGCAATGTATTTGAAGACCGACACCAGAATCAGGGCGATTTCAATCCCATACAACGGCTTCACCAGACAGATAATCAACGGATCGGTAGTTAATCCGGAGATAATCAAACGCAGGCTAATCACAAGACCGGTCAGGATCATCCCCTGCTTAGCGCCAATGCGGTTAATAATGGTGGGTACCAGCATCATGCCGAAAAACTCTGCGGCTGACTGCGCGGTACTCATGTAGCCAAACATGGCGTTGCCTTCTTCTTTCGTGCTAAAGAAGGTGACGAAATAGCGAGAGAACTGCTGTTCGGCAATAAACATCATCCATGCCACTCCGGCGATATACAGCGCAAAGGTCCAGAATTTTTTATTGCGCAGCAGCTCGAAAACATCGCCAATGACAATCTTCTCTTTCGACAGGACGTCATTCTCTTCCTGGCCAAAGTGATCAACTTTCAGCGTCAGCAGAACCGCAAACATGCACAGCGCGGAAACGCTACTGATAACAAAGTTGATTTTGGGCGAGATATTGTAGAGATACCCAGAGAATGAAGACGCCGTTGCCCACCCCAGCGCCGCCCACATGCGGATCCGGCCAAATTCCATCGCGTACAGACGACTGAAACGGTCAACATAGGACTCTTCCGCCGCCACGCCCGCATACCAGCCAAGGCTGAAAAATAGCGCACCGACGATCATCCCGCTGATAAAATGCGTTTGTAATAGCGGCAAATAGCACCAGATAAAAAATGGCGCCATCAGGGCCGAAACAAGACAGACAAAATAGAGCAGATGTTTTTTCATGCCCATTTTATCCATGATGTAACCGTAAACAGGTTTGATAACTACCGCAAAAACACCGTTTACGGCAAACACCGTGCCGATCTCCACACCATCCAACCCGGCTTTATCTCCCAGCCAGATAGCGTACAGGCCAAAACTGGCCGCCCAGGTAAAGGTAAACAGGAATACGAACAGGCTCAGTTTGATGTAAGCCGAGCGCGTCGACTGAACAGGGTTAGTCATTATTTTTCTCCGCACATGCATCAGTTATATGATTTCCAGCGTTTTCACACCCAGCGTCAGCACCTGATTTTCACGGTCGAACGCCATTGCCGCCGCAAACGGCAGCGATAAAAGCGATGTGGCGTTGACAGCGCAGGCCAGCCAGTGTGTACCCGGCGTAAGCGTGCTACGAAGACAGGGGATCTCCCCCGGTGAGGCATACAGAATGTTGCTGTTGGGTGGCGTTGTGACGACCTCCGGTTGACGCTCTGCCAACAGATCGGTTATCTGGCATATGCCGGAGCTGGCACGAAGCGTGACCCCATGCGATGCAGTTTGGGTATCGATGAGTTGATGGCGGTTAAGCGCGAATCCCCCCTCGACACAGTCAAGCAGGCGCGTGGTTTCAACGCGATGGATGCGAATATGTCCCTGTTGAAACGGGACGAGCCAGGTCGTGACGACGACGTTTGACCACGGGAGCCATCGGCTTCGGATCAACGCATCCGTCATTTCAACAGAATCGCACTCACGGCGTCCACGCCAGTAGTTATCCTGTTCGCTGAACATCAGCATCGAATCACAGGCAGCATGGTTCAGACCATAATGACCGCGCTCCAGGGTAAAACCAAAGTGGCTGGAGTAAGCAAATTTGCCGTATTTGGCATCGAAATTGACAAAGTTATTGCGGTCATAATGGCCCGACATCAGCATCCAGGCGTGTCGGTTTTCATCATCATGAACGATAAATTGTCCCGCTTCCTTTATCGGATGAATCGGCTCAAGTTCAGGCAACGGGGCCGACTCGGCCTGCCAGAACGCGCTCTGTTCCGGCAGTGCTAAAATCAGCAACGCCTTACATGCCCACCAGGGCGAACATGGACTGTTGTAATCTTCGGTCATCACCAGGTTCGGGTAGGTATATCCCAGCGTAAATAAACCATCCGGGCCAATGAAAGGCTGCGCGAACCACCAGTCGAGGTGGCGCAAAATCACGCCTTTGACGATAGGGATCGTAAAAACATCCAGTTCCGTCCAGACGACGGCGCTCCAGAACGCAACCTGAACAAAGCGATAGGTCAGACTGCGGCCAAACGGAATCGCATCGCCCTCACAGGTAAAGTAGTAGATGTAATCTTTGGCAAACTGACGCGCCCGCTGACGGTAGCGCAGGCACCGTTCAGGGTCGGCGTCCTGCATAAGATGGCTATACAGCAAACTATAAAAATGAAACCCGCTGGAGATATAGTAATCGCGCGGTTTGCCTGCACCATCTGAGTACCAGCCATTACCCAACCAGAAAGGTTCAATCGCATTCAGATGCTTATCAATAACCATCATGTCGTAGTGGCGTCCGACACATTTAAGACCGACCTGCACCAATACCGGGAAGAAGTGCCAGTTATTATCCGGGATTTGGATATCAGCACTTTGCCGTAACCAGCGCTCCAGATTGTCCTGCTCATCGGTTGTTAAGGCGTCCCATAACCCGGTATTCGGCAGAGCCAATGCAACGCCGAAGGCGGCCATTTCCACGCAGCGCTGATCGTTATCAACCAGATTGCCCCAATAATTTGGATGTTCGGGGTCACAGCCATGACGAATACCGCAAATAAAAGCCTCATGATACTCACTCGCATCTCCCCCACTTAACAACGGTGAAAGGATCCACAATAGACGCGCAAACCCCTCCATGCCGGCAATATCCATTGGATATTGTGCAGACGTTTCGCCCACGTCCAAACGCGTGTTATCACGGTAGAGATGAGGAATGGCTGATGCCAACCATTGCCGCGCCTTTTCTGCATACTCTTGCCTTGCTCGCATAATGAAACCTCGTTTCATTTGATGAAGTATTGGGCGCATAATAAGGATTTGGGCTGACATACAAATGTGATAATTGTCGTATTTCCACACAACGCTAGTGATGAAGAACAACATTCACCTGCATTTTGCGGAGAAAATTCGATTACAGTGATAAAAACTTAAGTTTATTCACATTACCAGGCGAGACATAAATGCAGCGGACTGAAGACAGTAGCTATCTTGAGCACATAAGCCTCAACGACAAGTCGATTTACTTTAATCGGATGAAGGATATGCCAGCCAACTACTATCACTGGCACCAGTGCGTGGAGATATTATCGGTTTCTCAGGGAGTAGGCATCGCGCTTATGGAGCACCAACAATACACCGTCAAACCCGGGCGTATTTTTATTTTCCCGCCGGGTAAGCTGCATAAAGTGTTTGTCGAACAGGATGATCGTAATATTTATCATCGTACTACGCTGCACTTTAACGGCCCACAGATTGAGCAGTACCTGCGGGATTTTCCTCGCCAGCAGATGCTGCTGCGCCAACTGTGCGGCAGGGGAGAGAAAGCGCGAGTATTTGACGTAGGCGATGTTCAGCCAGTCATTGAAACCTTGCTGAGCCGTTTTGAAGAGCAAATCAAAGACCAGACTTTTAGCATCAGTGACAGCGCATTTCTGGTGATGCAGCTCATTAGCCTGCTGCCACATCAGGCGCAGGCCACGGGGCAAAATACATTTTCGGTCAGCATTATCCGCTGGATTGAAACTCACTTTCACCAGCGCTGCTCGCTGGAAGATATCGCCAGCGAGATGGGTTGCTCGCGGGGTCACGCCTCCCGCCGTTTTCACGAAGAGACCGGCGGTACCATTCAGGAATACCTGATGATGCGCCGTATCCGTCAGGCCTGCGAACTGCTGTTACATACCAACGGCTCGGTACGCGATATTGCCGCACAGGTTGGTTTCTCCGAATATGCCTGGTTTATTACCTGCTTTCGCAAAAACATGGGCAAAACGCCGCTGCAATATCGTAAAACATATGCTTCGGTATAGATCTACGTCTGACATCCGGGACACCAGTAAAAGGGTCTCGAGGAAAGTGTCGTTTTCTCGATGATGCCGCCACAGCGCTCACAGGCTTCGCCGTCCCGGTGAAAGACCTTAAAGCGAAACAGCGCGCCGTGGTGCTTATTGTCATCGACCTGGCCGCGAGTGTTATACGACAGACGTGGAATATCAAGCAGCGCCTGCGCCAGCGCATCCAACTGCTCATCGCTAAGCTGTGACGCTTTATGCTGCCCGGTCAACCCCACCTGCCAGAGAATTTCTACCCGCAGATAGTTACCCAATCCCGCCAGAAATGCCTGATCCAACAGCAGACCGGAAAACTGGCGATTGCGAAAACGGGATGACAGCAGACGCGTTTTTACCTCTGCGGGCGTTAAACGCAAATCCAGCACGTCCGGTCCAACCCGTTGCAGAAATGGATGGGTGGTGAGCTGCTCTGGTGTAAGCATTTCGATGTCAGACGCGCTATACAGCAGGATAGTTTTATCCTCGGTTTGCAGCCTGACGCGCAGCACCCGCGTGGTTTGCGGCATGTTGCCGGTATCGACCACTCGCCATACGCCGTAAAGCTGATTGTGGCTATACAGCGTCAGGCCATTGGTAAAATGGGTCAGCAAGGCTTTACCCCGCGTTTCAAGCTGGGTAACACTCTGCCCGATGAGTTGGGATTGATACGGTTTTAACTGCTCAAAGGCAAACCAGACATCCGTCAGAGGTTTGCCTTTGACTGCCGTCTCCAGGGTATCCGCCGCACGGCGGATCTCCGGGTCTTCAGGCATAATACTGTCCTTTGTTAATGTGTTGCACCGCCCGTCATGGCGATATCGCTATCCACCTGCAATGCGGTGGCAATCGCGACCTCCAGCGCCCGACGTACTGTTTCCGCCGCCATACTTGGCGCTCCGGGGTGCTGTGCGGCCTGTTGTGGCAGATAAGGAATATGAATAAAACCGCCCTTCACTGCCGGCACGTCGCGTAATTTATGCAGCAGGCCATACATCACGTGGTTACACACGAAGGTGCCCGCCGTCTGAGAAACCGAGGCCGGAATTCCCGCGTTGCGCATGGAGACAACCATCGCCTTGATCGGCAATGTGCTAAACCACGCCGCAGGGCCATCGGCCACAATCGGTACATCAATCGGTTGTTGCCCCTGATTATCCGCAATACGCGCATCGTCTACGTTGATCGCCACGCGTTCCACGGTGATATCCGATCGACCACCCGCTTGTCCTACTGACAGCACCAGCGATGGCGACAATGCGTCAATCGCGGCATTGAGTACGGCGAGAGACTCGCCAAAGACGCACGGCAACTGGCGGGCAACGACGCGGCATCCGCCGATGATAGCATTATCGAGACCCGAGACCACTTCCCAGGAAGGGTTAACTGACTCGCCGCCAAAGGGTTCAAATCCCGTGATGAGTACTGTTTTCATCCTTCCTCCTTACAGGAACATCAGGAAATACATCAGAAAAACGTTAACCAACAGCAGCAGTATGCCGGTTGGCACCTGTGCTTTAATCACCGCGTTTTTGTCTGGTAGCTCCAGCAGCGCCGCAGGCACAATATTGAAGTTCGCCGCCATTGGCGTCATCAACGTTCCGCAATACCCCGAGAACATACCAATCGCCGCCATCACCGCTGGGTTACCACCGTGTTGCAATACGAGGATCGGAATACCAATCCCAGCGGTCACAATCGGGAAAGCGGCAAACGCATTGCCCATCACCATCGTCAACAAGGCCATACCAATGGTGTACACCGCCACCGCGATAAAGCGGCTATCCACCGCCAGGTATTCTTGCGTCAGCCAGGATATACCGCTGCCGACACCCGCCGCAGTGAACAACAGTCCAAGAGTAGCCAGAATCTGCGGCAGGATAAATGCCCACCCGATGGAGTCCAGCAGTCGGCGTGCTTCCTGAATCGGCTGATGCACCCGCTCATGGGTCATTTTTATCGCCATCGCCAGACCAATCAACGAGCCTGCGGTCATAGAGAAAAGCGTCACCAATGTGGCGTGATTACCCGGTCCAAACAGCGCATCCTGTAAGCCCGGAATATGGTTGAACATGAGAACACCGATAACTGTCACCACCGGGATCGCCAGCGCCGGGAAAAACAAGCGGTTACCCAACCTACTGGCGCTTTCTTCACGCTGTTGCGGCGTTCGTTGATGGTAGCTTCCCAGCTTTACGCCGCCGAAACCGGCGATCAGGGCCAATATGACCACCGCGACGCCGACGGCAATATGCACCGCGCGTTTATCGCCAAACAGCGAGTATGTCCAGTCGCCAAGCAGAAAGAGAACGCCGTACAGGCCCCAAAACAGACCGGTGGTTAAGCGACGCGGGTTAGCTTTATCCCGCCAGGACATCAGCGCCACAATCAGTAAAACTGCACCTGCCAGCCAGTAGAGATAGCTTTGCTGAAAATTCATTTTGCTTCCCCCTGTGCTGCGGCATTCGCTTTCGCCACTTCACGCTGCAAATAGCTGTCCAGCCGCCACAGACGCGTGCCGTGGATCAGGAAGGCGCATATTGCCGTCGGGATCCCCCACAGGGCGATATGCAGCGGTTCGGTCTGGATCCCGCCAGACTCCAGCATAAAGTTGTGCATGAATATGATCGCACCGAAGGCAACAAAGATATCTTCACCGAAAAACAGCCCAACGTTATCGGTCGCGGCAGACATGGCGCGCAGACGATAACGAACCGCCCCCGGTATCTCACCGTGGTTTTTCTCGGCGGCCCCTTCTGCCATTGGCGCCAGCAGCGGACGCACCATCTGCGGATGTCCCCCCAGGCTGGTCAGCCCTAAGGCCGCGGTAGCCTCACGAATAAACAGATAGACAATAAGCAGACGGCCGCTGGTGGCACTGCGGATTTTGGCAATCCACGCCTGAGCGCGCTCTTTGAGTCCGTGACGCTCCAGCAGGCCAATAACCGCCAGTGGGATCAGCAGGATAAACGGCAGGTTGCGGGTGTTGAGAAATCCCTCACCCAGCTTTTCCAGAATGGTAGCGATTGGCATATGCGCCGCCAGTCCGGTGACGATCCCGGCAATAATGACCACCAATACCGGGTTAAAACGTAAAAGAAATCCGACCACAATGACGGCGATCCCCGTCAATGGCCAGAGAGAAACAGCCTCTCCCATAATTCAGTCCCTTATGTTGTTGTGTGATATATTATTGTTTTGTATGAAAAAATTTATGCGCTAATTTGAATATTGCATGCATCGAATGCGCTGCGCAAGCGACGGGCAAAAGCGAGTGCGTGCTCGCCATCCCCATGAATGCATACCGTCTGGGCCGTCACGTTCGCCCATGTTCCGCTCTGACTTTTTACTCTACCGGATTGCACCATTTCTAGCGTTTGCGCCAGCGCCTGCTCTTCATCCTCTATCAATGCGCCAGGCTGGCTACGCGGAACCAGACTGCCGTCAGCCTGATAACCCCGATCGGCAAAAACCTCCTGACGCGTCACCAGGCCATAATGTTCCCCGGCGCGAATCAGTTCGCTTCCCGCCAGCCCCACCAGAACCAGCGAGGGATCGCAGGCATGCACCGCTTTCGCAATCGCATCCGCCAACTGTGGATCTTTTGCCGCCTGGTTATAAAGCATGCCGTGGGGTTTCACATGGCGCATCACGCCACCCTGCGCATGCGTAATGGCTGCCAGCGCGCCAATTTGATACAGCGTTTGCGCATACACCGTTTCCACTGGCAGAGTCATGGCGCTACGGCCAAAATTCTCCCGATCCGGAAAGCTCGGATGTGCACCTACCGCCACACCATTTTTTAGCGCTTCACGCACGCTTGAAAGCATGGTTTGCGCATCACCAGCATGAAACCCACAGGCGATATTCGCTGACGAAACCAGTTGCAGCAGCGCTGCATCGTTAGCACAGCCCTCGCCGAGGTCTGCGTTGAGATCAATTTTCATTGTTAAGTCGCCATGTTAACTGTTGCAGATAACGCTGCTGATCGTGGCGCGCCTTAAGCGCTTCCTCCAGCGAACACTGCACAAAATGAATCGGCTGACCGAGCGGGATCTGCGCCAGATGATACATATCCGCCTCGATGATGCAGGCGATGCGCGGATAGCCGCCCGTCGTCTGGGCATCATTCATCAGCACGATCGGTTGACCATTATGCGGAACCTGCACCACGCCGGGGAGTAAGCCATGCGACAGCAACTCGCGATCGGTCATACGCGTCAACGGCTGCCCCTGCAGGCGATACCCCATCCGGTTACTTTGCGGACTAAGTTGCCACGGCGAACGCCAGAAAGACGCCTGCGAGACCTCGTCAAATTCCTGGTATTCAGGCCCGGGCAGCGCACGAATGTGGTTTCCCCACATCAGCTGTTTTACCCCCTGCGGCCCACTAAATTGCCGGGTAGATGCTCCAATCGCCAGCCGATCGCCATCGCGCAGCAGACGCCCTTCCAGCCCGCCAATGCCAACTTTAAGATCGGTGCTACGCGACCCCATCACTTCAGGTACATCAAATCCGCCCGCTACAGCCAGATAACTACGCATACCATGATGTGGACGTTTTAGCGTCAAGCGCTGTCCCGCTTTCACCGGCAGCCGCCACCCGCTCCATACAGGAGCACGATCCAGATGCGCTTCGCATCCAGCGCCGGTCAGCGCAAACCAACCATCGGCTTCAAATTCCACGACCAGTTGCCCCAGCGTGATTTCCAGCGCAGCGGCATTCGCATCATTTCCCACCAGCAGGTTAGCAACGTTCAGCGCTGGTTTATCCAGCGCACCGCAGTGGCTGATGCCGGATTGACGAAAATTGTGGCGTCCGCCGTCCTGGACCGAGGTGTACATGCCCGCGCGAATGATGTTTAACATACCCCCTCCTTCTGCGGAACAAAACGCACGGTATCCCCAGCGCGTAACAGGATCGGCTCTTCTCGTTTTGGATCAAATAGCGACACAGAGGTACGCCCAATCAATTGCCATCCGCCGGGCGTGGCAAGCGGATAGACCCCCGTTTGCGATCCACCAATACCTACAGAACCTGCCGGAACAAGCAGACGCGGCTCTGCCCGTCTTGGGGTATGCAGTAGTTCAGGTAAGCTCCCGAGATAAGGGAACCCTGGCTGAAAACCAATAAACCACACCACATAGTCGACTGACGCATGAAGTTCGACGACCTGCTTGTCGCTTAATCCACTGTGCCGGGCGACCGCTGCCAGATCCGGGCCAAACTCACCGCCATAAGTCACGGGGATTTCAATAAAACGCGAATCCGGTTCCAGCGCTTCGCTCTCTTCCCACCAGCGCTGCAGGCGTTCAATCGCATCCAGCGCCAACGTTTGCGGGTCGCGCAAGGTCACCGTGATATTGTTCATTCCCGGAATAGCTTCACGCACATTCGGGGCATCAGCCAGACGCTGGGCCAGACGCCAGATACGTTTCTGAGACGCCAGCGTAATGGGCGGCTCCAGTTCAAGCACTACCGCAGTCTCACCTAACAGATAACAACGCGCTCGCTGCACTTTCGTCCCTCTTTATTAATTACGCTGGGTTAGGAATATCGATAAACGTGACATCCAGATCGGTGTTTTCATTCAGCCATTCACTTAATGCGCGAATCCCGCCGCGTTCGGTTGCATGGTGACCGGCAGCATAAAAATGCAGCCCCTGTTCGCGGGCTGAGTGAATGGTTTGCTCTGAGACTTCCCCGGTAATAAAGGCATCGACGCCAAACCGGGCTGCGCTATCAATGAAGCTTTGACCGCCCCCCGTACACCACGCGACACGTTGCACCTTTTCCGGCCCGGTATCACCGCACCATAACGGTTTACGGCCCAGACGCGCCTCAATCCACGACGCCAGCTCCAGCCCCGGAACCGGCATAGAGAGTTCACCCCACGGCACCAGCGGCTCAATTTCCCCCTTCACGGTAATACCCAGCAGCGCGGCAAGCTGCGCGTTATTACCTAGTTCCGGGTGGGCATCCAGCGGCAGATGCCAGCCATACAGGTTGATATCATTTTCCAACAGCGTTTTCAGACGATGGCGCTTCATGCCGCGAATCACCGGAGATTCGCCTTTCCAGAAATAACCGTGATGAACGATGACCGCATCCGCCTGCAGGCGCACCGCCTCGTCCAGCAGCGCCTGGCTTGCGGTCACGCCTGTCACGATTTTATGCACCGTCTCTTTGCCCTCAACCTGCAAACCGTTCGGCGCATAGTCGCTAATGGCGGCGCTGTTCAGTTTGTCATTGATCAGTTGTTCCAGTTCGGTGTTTTTCATCATCGTCCTCGTTGTCATAAATTCTGCCTGCCCAATCAGCAACACAGCTTAGGTTAAAATAGCGTCCTCGCCTGCGTTCGTCGATAGTCATTTCACTGACATATTAAGAAACAATCACACCGCTGTATAACGCAATTTGCATACCACCACGCGATCTAATTCATGTATATTTATGCAATCAGACAGCATATTGCAAAAATAATCAGATCTGTATCAAAGTTACAACTTTAAGGAAACACGCTCGCACAGCACATCCAGCCTGTTGTGAGACATTTACTTCGAGAAAACAATGAATAAACAAGCATCTCAACCGCGGGCGATTTATTACGTTGTCGCGCTACAAATTTGGGAATATTTCAGTTTTTACGGTATGCGTGCGCTGCTGATTCTGTATCTCACTAACCAGCTTAAGTACGACGATAATCACGCCTATGAACTGTTCAGCGCCTACTGCTCGCTGGTCTATGTCACCCCCATTCTCGGTGGGTATCTGGCGGATAAAGTGCTCGGTAACCGGATGGCGGTGATGATCGGCGCATTTTTGATGGCGGTGGGGCATCTGGTGTTGGGCGCCAGCGAAATGGCCCCCGCATTCCTTTATTTATCGCTGGCGATTATCGTCTGTGGCTACGGTCTGTTTAAATCCAACGTCAGTTGTCTGCTGGGTGAGCTGTACCAGCCTGAAGATCCGCGTCGCGACGGTGGGTTCTCTCTGCTCTACGCTGCCGGAAATATTGGTTCAATCATTGCCCCGATAGCCTGCGGCTACGTGCAAGAAGAGTACAGCTGGGCGATGGGCTTTGCGCTGGCCGCTATCGGCATGCTGGCGGGGCTGGTGATTTTCTTATGTGGCAATCGCCATTTCGCCCATACCACCGGCGTCAACAAGGCCGTCCTGTGTGCGAAAAAATATATGCTGCCAAACTGGGCCTGGCTGTTAGTCCTGCTGGTTGCCGCCCCACTGCTGATTACTGTCTTGTTCTGGAAAGAGTGGTCCGTGTACGCCCTGATCGTTGCCACTGTCATTGGTCTGGCGGTTCTGGCGAAGATTTATCGCCAGGCGCAAACGCAGAAACAGCGCAAAGAACTGGGGCTCATCGTCACGCTGACCTTCTTTAGCATGCTGTTCTGGGCCTTTGCTCAACAGGGCGGCAGCTCAATCAGCCTGTATATCGACCGCTTTGTTAATCGCGACATTCTGGGGTATTCCGTACCCACCGCGATGTTCCAGTCGGTTAACGCCTTTGCGGTTATGCTGTGCGGTATCGTGCTGGCCTGGGTGGTCAAAGAGAGCGTAAGCGGTAATCGCACCGTACGCATCTGGGGTAAATTCGCCCTTGGTCTCGGTTTAATGAGCGCCGGTTTTTGTATTCTGACCTTAAGCGCCCGCTGGTCCGCCGCTTACGGCCACTCTTCCATGCCGCTGATGGTATTGGGGCTGGCGGTCATGGGTTTTGCCGAACTGTTTATCGACCCGGTGGCAATGTCACAAATTACGCGCATCGAGATCCCCGGTGTAACCGGTGTATTAACCGGCATTTATATGCTGCTTTCCGGCGCAATCGCCAACTACCTGGCTGGGGTGATCGCCGACCAGACGTCGCAAGGGTCGTTTGACGCTGCCGGAGCCATCAACTATTCCATCAATGCCTACATCGACGTCTTTAGCGAAATTACCTGGGGCGCACTGGCCTGTGTGGTACTGGTGCTGCTGATTTGGCTGTACCAGTCGCTGAAATTCAGAAACCGTGCGTTAGCGGTAGAGTCCTGAGTGTACAGGCCCGATGATGTGATAAGATTCGGGCCTGTTTTTTCAGGTAATTATGCATGAATTGTTGCGAGTTCCTCTTCAGTAAGACCTGTAACCAGTAGCACCATTGTGCGATCTATACCTTGTTCCAGCATGGTTTGCGCTATACGTAATGCGGCTTCTTGTTTACCCTGCTGTAACCCTTCCTGTAATCCATCTAACCGTAACCGCTCTGCAATAGTCATCAGCCTCTCCTTATGTTGGGGGATCCGTTGCGCTATCTCCTGCATAAATTCATTAAAACGAGATTCGTCGCCAGATTGTAGGATGTAATTAAACATCGCCTGTAATTGCGTGTCATTAGCACATCCAGTAAGTAGCAGCGTGGCCAGTTGCTCTACCAGCCCCAGCAAATCCCGCTGACGGATATGTTTTTGCATTAATTCCAGCAGCGCCATTCGTCTGTGAGCCATGATCTCATCATCGGGTACCACCGTTATGTCTACCAACGGAAATGCGCTGGAATAAAGCTGTCTTGCCGCCACGGGGTCGGCAAAGGCATCCAGCCAGCACAATGAGTACGGATAGGGGCTTCGGCAGCCATGATAAAAGAGCATCGGTATCACTAGTGGCAGTTCCTTATGCCCTGCGTCCAGATGGCGCTGCATCGCCGCCATCGCATAACGCAACAGACGAAAAGCCATATGCGGCTCGGCTGAACTTTGATGCTCTATCACCACATAGACATAACCGTCACCGTTGCGTGTGTGCAAAGACCAGAGCACGTCGGAGTAGCGCGAACGTAAATCCGCTTCAATAAAGCTTTCTGACTCCAGCTTCAGCGAATTCAAATCGCAAAGCGTCCGCAGTTCAGCTGGCAGGTGAATGTCGAGAAAATCCCGCGCGGTTTCGGGATGATGTAAAAACGTTTTAAACACCGCATCGTGCGGTGTGGAGGTTGTTGGCATTGTCATCAAGTTCCATCACCTGAATGAAGATGACGGAACTTTACTGCCAGATAAAAGCATCTGCATCAGGGCATTAACAACCTTGCGCGCACGCTTCAGCGCTAAAAGCCCCAGACCGCAACACTTTCATTCTGCTGGAAGGCATTACGCAAAATCCACCATGCCTTTACTCTTTACGCGCCGCCTCATATGCCGCCAGCGTCGCCAGTCTTGCCTGCTTATGATCGACAATCGGGCGAGGATAGTTGAGCGTCACCTGCGCTTTTTCCGCCCACGACCACGGGTCATGAATGGTTTTACCCGGCACATCGCGCAGTTCCGGCAGCCACTGGCGGATAAACTCACCGTCACGGTCAAATTTTTCGCCCTGCGTCGTGGGGTTAAATATGCGGAAATACGGTGCGGCATCGGTCCCGGTAGACGCGGCCCACTGCCAGCCGCCGTTATTGGCCGCCAGGTCGCCATCGATCAGTTGCGACATGAAATACTGCTCGCCTTTGCGCCAGTCGATCAGCAGGTCTTTCACTAAAAAACTGGCCGTAATCATGCGTAAACGATTATGCATCCAGCCCGTGGCGTTGAGCTGACGCATCGCCGCGTCTACAATCGGGTAACCCGTTTGCCCCATTTGCCAGGCCTGCAAATGCGCCGGGTCATTCTGCCATTGCACGCGATCGGTCCAGCGGATAAAGGGTTGATACCGACACAGCGCCGGATGATACGTCATCAGGTGGCGATAAAACTCACGCCAGATAAGCTCGTTCAGCCAGACGCTACCTGACCCGCCCTCAAGCGCCTGCGGCTGCTCCGCGAGCAGTCGATTCAGGCATTGGCGCGGCGATAACCCGCCTGTCGCCAGACTTGCGGATAATCGACTGGTCCCGTCAATCGCTGGAAAATCACGCTGCTGTTCGTATTCTCCCGCAGCCTGCTGGCAAAACTGGCGTAATTGCGCGATGGCCAATTTTTCATCTGCCACAAACCTCTGCGCATCAAAATCTTGCTGTGGATAGCTCAGCGTAATTGGTGTTAACGGTGCGTCAAGAGCGCCACTTTCTCTCACTTTCGGCGCGCTCACACATTCTGGAATACCGTCTTTAATCCGCTTCAGCCAGGCATTTTTAAACGGCGTGAACACTTTATACATCTCATGATTGCCGGTCATCACCGCCCCCGGAGGCAGGATCACGCTGTCATCAAACCCTTCGCACACCACCTGGGGTAATGATTTTTCTACGTTTGCATCACGCTGCCGTTCGTTTATTTCATATTGATAGTTATAAAATAATCGACTGACGTCATGCTGCAGACAAACACTTTTGACGATGTCCACGCTGGCCGCAAAATCAGCCACTTCGTGAAACAGTAGAGGAATACCTTTTTCTGCCAGCGCCGTTTGTAACGCATTCAACTGTGCGCAGGTAAATGCCGCCTGGCGCGGGGCCATATCGTGGGCCTTCCACTGCTCGGGGGTAGCGATATATAACGCCAGTACCTGCGCGGAACGATCCCGACAAGCCGCCGCCAGTGCGAGGTTGTCGTGCAAGCGTAAATCACGCCGAAACCAGACCAAATGGGTGGTCATAACACTCCTGAAGAAAAAACTTAACGCCCGTAGCGCAAACGCAGAGCCTCTGGCCAGGGATTGAAATAGCGCTGCCCGGAGAGATAAGCATCCGGGTATTCCGCCATATAGTGTTTGAGTAATGTTATTGGCGCAAGCAGCGGTTGAGTCGCACGTCGATAACCGTCAATGAGAGAGGCCAGCTCCTGCCGCTGACGAGAATTTAATTGCGTACGGAAATAGCCCTGGACATGCATCAGCACGTTGGTATGGTTGCGCCGGGAGGGAAGATGAGCCAGCAAACTCATCAGCCTTAAGCGATACTCGACAAAATAAGCCTGCAGATCTTGCCATTCGCCAATCGCCGCGACAAAACGCCCGAGGTCGCGATAGTCCGGCTGGGAATGGGCCAACAGTAATAGCTTGTAACGACTATGATAATCGATTAATGCGCCGCGCGTTAACCCTTGCTGTCGGATAGTATTGAGCTCGTGCAAAGCATAAATGCGCTCCACAAAATTTTCCCGAATCTGCGGGTCGTGTAAACGCCCGTCCTCTTCCACGGGAAGCCAGGGTAACGTCGACATCAGCACAGACGTAAAGATCCCTCGTCCTGCTTTACGGTTGTTTTTGCCTTCCGCGTCGTAGACTCGCACCCGTTCCATACCGCAACTGGGTGATTTCGCACAGACAATATAGCCGCACAAATGCGCCAGACGATCGCTTTGTCGCTGACTAAAAGCCGTCATGGCGTCTGTCAAATCACCCTCGCGCTTATCACTAAAACGCAGGGAAACAGCCTCGCCCTCTTTGACCAGATGCAACGCAGGTCGCGGGACGGGTAACCCGATCCCCATTTCAGGGCAAACAGGTTCGAACGCGACCCACGGCGACAGTTCTTCTACAGCAAAGGCCAGCCGCTTATGCCCACCATCATAGCGAACCGCCTCCCCCAACAGACAGGCACTGATACCAACAGGGATTTTCTCGCTCATGATCGCTCCTTTTTCATTCCTGAAATAAGTGTAGCTATCATGAGCAAAAAAGCCGCTGATATCAGCGGCTTTTGGGGATTTATTAGCTATCAGTAGAAATCGCAGGTGGCTTTTTCCGCCTGCTCCATCCACACCGGCTTATCACTGGTTTTAGACCAGACGCGATGCAGATAGCTGTAAAAACGGGCGCGGTCTTTCCAGAACAGCATGACCGGCAGAGCCAGTACGCCCGCCACCACGGCAAAGGTACGGCGTAAGAAAACAATGTGTGCTGGATATTCTTTATAAAAGTCCATAATCCTCTCCCATATAACTGTTCGGTGAATCGCACCGGAAAAATAAAGTTGGTTAACTGATGAAAATAATACCGCCTTGTGTGTAATTTTACTACTCATCCGACCACTTATTTTTATCTATTTATGCCCCGTTTAGTTTAAAAACGTAATTAAGTTACATAAAAGTTAAATTAATACTAATCATTAGTTAAATAATGGTCTTTGCCATTTTTATACTTTTTTTACACCTCGCCCGCCGATTTTTGCGAAATCTTTGCAAGCAAAAACCTACGCTCTGGTTATCACATTTATGCCACTGGAGGTGCACTGTGAGTGCAGGCGTGATAACCGGCATTGGGCTGGTCTTTTTATTATTAGGTTACCTTGTGTATGCCCTGATTAATGCGGAGGCGTTCTGATGGCGGCTCAAGGATTTTTACTTATTGCCAGTTTCTTGCTGGTGCTGTTTGTCATCGCCAGACCGCTGGGGTTTGGGCTGGCCCGACTCATCAATAATACGTCTCTGCCGGGCCTTGCTGGCGTGGAAAGTGTGCTCTGGCGTGGTCTGGGTATTTCGCAGCAGGAGATGAACTGGCGGCAGTATCTGCTGGCAATCCTCGCGCTCAATGTGCTGGGCCTGCTGGTCCTGTTTTCGATGCTGATGGCGCAAAATCTGTTGCCGCTGAATCCTCAGCAGCTACCAGGACTTTCATGGCATCTGGCGCTCAACACGGCGGTGAGTTTTGTCACCAATACCAACTGGCAATCCTATGCGGGTGAAACCACCTTAAGCTACTTCAGCCAGATGGCTGGGTTGACCGTGCAGAACTTCCTGTCCGCGGCGACCGGGATTGCGGTGATTTTTGCCCTGATTCGTGCCTTTACGCGCCAGAGTATGGATACGCTGGGTAATGCCTGGGTCGATCTGGTTCGTATTACGCTGTGGATCCTCGTGCCGATTGCGCTGCTCATCGCCCTGTTTTTTATTCAACAAGGCGTGCTGCAAAACGTCTTGCCCTATCAGCCCATCACGACGCTTGAAGGGGTGAAACAGTTGCTGCCGATGGGACCTGTCGCTTCGCAGGAAGCGATTAAGATGCTCGGCACCAACGGAGGCGGTTTCTTTAACGCTAACTCAGCACATCCGTTTGAAAACCCAACCGCGCTGACCAACCTGGTCCAGATGCTGGCGATCTTTTTGATCCCTACCGCGCTGTGTTTTGCCTTTGGCGATGTGGTGGGCGATCGTCGTCAGGGACGGACCTTGTTATGGGCCATGTCGCTCATTTTTGTCATCTGCGTAGCCGTCGTGATGTGGGCCGAAGTTCAGGGCAACCCGCATCTGATGCAGTTAGGTGCAAACAGCAATATCAACATGGAGGGCAAAGAGAGCCGCTTTGGTGTACTGGTCAGCAGTCTGTTTGCGGTCGTCACAACGGCGGCATCCTGTGGCGCAGTGATTGCGATGCATGACTCCTTTACCGCACTCGGCGGAATGGTGCCGATGTGGCTGATGCAAATTGGCGAAGTGGTCTTCGGCGGTGTGGGTTCAGGCCTGTACGGTATGCTGCTGTTCGTACTGCTGGCTGTGTTCATCGCCGGGCTGATGATTGGCCGAACACCGGAATACCTGGGTAAGAAAATCGACGTGCGCGAAATGAAAATGACCGCGCTGGCGATTCTGGTCACCCCTGCGCTGGTCCTGCTCGGCACAGCAATAGCAATGATGACCGATGCCGGGCGTAGCGCCATGCTCAACCCGGGTCCACATGGGTTTAGTGAAGTGCTGTATGCCGTGTCATCTGCCGCGAATAACAACGGTAGCGCCTTTGCCGGATTAAGCGCCAATAGCCCGTTCTGGAACTGCCTGCTGGCGTTGTGCATGTTCTTTGGTCGCTTCGGCGTGATCGTTCCCGTGATGGCTATTGCCGGGTCGCTGGTCAGTAAAAAGATCCAGCCAGCAAGCCCGGGCACGCTACCCACCCACGGCGCGCTGTTTGTCGGGTTGTTAATCGGTACGGTGTTACTGGTTGGCGCTCTTACCTTTGTTCCTGCCCTGGCCCTTGGCCCGGTCGCAGAATACCTGTCATTACACTGAGTGATGCGGAGCACATTACTATGAGTCGCAAGCAACTGGCGCTGTTCGAACCTTCTCTGGTCGCACAGGCGCTGATGGATGCCGTGAAAAAATTAAGCCCACATACCCAATGGCGTAATCCGGTGATGTTTCTCGTCTGGCTGGGTAGTCTGCTGACCACGTTGTTAACGCTGGCGATGGCAACAGGTTATCTGCCAGGCAATCCGTGGTTTACCGGCGCGATAAGTCTATGGCTGTGGATCACCGTCCTGTTCGCCAACTTTGCCGAAGCGCTGGCTGAGGGGCGCAGTAAAGCACAGGCGAACAGCCTGAAAGGGGTGAAAAAAACCGCTTTTGCCCGCAAACTTCGCGAACCCAAATACGGCTCGGCCATGGATCACGTCCCTGCCGATGATTTACGTAAAGGCGATATTGTGCTGGTGGAAGCTGGCGATATTATCCCGTGTGACGGTGAGGTGATCGAAGGTGGCGCATCGGTGGACGAAAGCGCGATTACCGGTGAGTCTGCGCCGGTCATTCGTGAATCCGGTGGCGATTTTGCATCGGTCACCGGCGGGACTCGCATTCTCTCCGACTGGCTGGTGATCGAATGCAGCGTAAATCCCGGTGAAACGTTCCTTGACCGGATGATCGCCATGGTCGAAGGCGCGCAGCGGCGTAAAACCCCCAACGAAATCGCCCTGACGATCCTGCTGATTGCCCTGACCATCGTTTTTCTGTTGACGACCGCCACGCTGTGGCCATTTTCCGCCTGGGGCGGCAGCGCGGTCAGCGTCACGGTACTGGTTGCCCTGCTCGTTTGTCTGATCCCCACCACCATCGGCGGTCTGCTTTCTGCCATTGGCGTGGCCGGGATGAGCCGTATGCTGGGCGCGAACGTCATTGCCACCAGCGGACGCGCGGTCGAAGCCGCGGGTGACGTGGACGTCCTGCTGCTGGATAAAACCGGCACCATTACGCTGGGTAACCGCCAGGCTTCAGATTTTCTGCCCGCCCAGGGGGTGGACGAAAAAACGCTGGCCGACGCCGCACAGCTTTCATCGCTGGCCGATGAAACGCCGGAAGGCCGCAGCATCGTAATTCTGGCAAAACAGCGCTTTAATCTGCGTATTCGCGACGTGCAATCGCTGCACGCTACCTTTGTGCCATTTACCGCGCAAAGTCGTATGAGCGGTATCAACATCGACAACCGTATGATCCGCAAAGGTTCGGTCGATGCCATTCGTCGTCACGTTGAAGCCAACGGCGGTCAATTCCCCGCCGATGTAGAGCAGAAGGTCGACAACGTCGCTCGCCTTGGCGCTACGCCGCTGGTGGTAGCCGAAGGCTCCCGCGTACTGGGCGTGATTGCCCTGAAAGATATTGTGAAAGGCGGGATCAAAGAACGTTTTGCCCAACTGCGCAAAATGGGCATCAAAACGGTGATGATCACCGGCGATAACCGTCTGACCGCAGCCGCGATCGCCGCTGAAGCCGGGGTGGATGATTTCTTAGCGGAGGCCACGCCGGAAGCCAAGCTGGCGCTGATTCGTCAGTATCAGGCGGAAGGCCGTCTGGTGGCGATGACCGGCGACGGAACCAACGACGCCCCGGCACTGGCGCAGGCGGATGTCGCGGTCGCCATGAACTCCGGGACCCAGGCGGCGAAGGAAGCTGGCAACATGGTGGATCTTGATTCCAACCCCACCAAACTGATTGAAGTGGTGCACATTGGTAAACAGATGCTGATGACGCGCGGCTCGCTGACCACCTTCAGTATCGCCAATGACGTGGCAAAGTATTTCGCCATTATCCCGGCCGCGTTCGCCGCCACCTATCCGCAGCTCAATGCACTTAACGTAATGGGACTGCATTCGCCGGACTCAGCGATCCTCAGCGCGGTTATCTTTAATGCGCTGATAATCATTTTTCTGATCCCACTGGCGCTTAAAGGCGTGAGCTACAAGCCGTTATCCGCATCTGCAATGTTGCGCCGTAATTTGTGGATCTACGGCCTGGGCGGTCTGGTGGTGCCATTTATTGGCATTAAAGCGATTGATGTACTGCTGACCCTGCTGGGTCTGGTGTGAGGTTTCAGATGAGTGGATTACGTCCTGCATTATCAACATTGATTTTCCTGATGCTTATAACCGGCGGGGCTTACCCGCTGCTGACCACCGCGCTGGGGCAGTGGTGGTTTCCCCACCAGGCTAACGGCTCCTTGATCCGCGAAGATCAGGTTGTTCGCGGCTCTGAACTTATTGGGCAACATTTTACCGCCGCCGGTTATTTTCAGGGGCGTCCGTCTGCAACGGCGGAAATGCCCTATAATCCCATGGCTTCTGGCGGCAGTAATCTGGCCGTCAGCAACCCGGAACTGGATAAACAGTTGCAAAGCCGGATTGCCGCGCTGCGTGCTGCCAATCCACAGGCTAGTCCTGCCGTTCCGCTAGAGCTGGTAACCGCGTCGGCCAGCGGGCTGGATAACAACCTGACGCCCGACGCGGTGGCCTGGCAAATTCCCCGCGTGGCGCAGGCCCGCAACCTCAGCGTTAAAGAGGTGTCGCGCCTGGTTGCACAATACACGCAAAAGCCGTTGGTCAGTTTTATCGGCCAGCCGGTGGTGAACCTGGTGGAACTTAATTTAGCGCTGGATAAGCACTGAGAAAAAGGACATGCATAGCGAACCCTTACGTCCCGACCCCGATCGTCTGCTGGAGCAGACCACTGCCCCGCACCGCGGAAAACTAAAAATATTCTTCGGTGCCTGCGCGGGCGTCGGCAAAACCTGGGCCATGCTAACGGAAGCCCAGCGGCTGCGGGCGCAGGGGTTAGATGTGCTGATTGGCGTGGTGGAAACCCACGGACGCAAAGAGACCGCCGCGCTGCTGGACGGTCTCAGCATCCTGCCGCTAAAGCGACACGCGCGTCATGGTCGTCACATCAGCGAGTTCGATCTCGATGCCGCCCTGGCCCGCCGTCCGGCGCTCATTTTAATGGATGAACTGGCGCACAGTAATGCGCCAGGTTCACGCCATCCTAAGCGCTGGCAAGATATTGAAGAGCTGCTGGAAGCCGGTATCGACGTCTTTACCACCGTTAACGTACAGCATCTGGAAAGTCTCAATGATGTGGTCAGCGGCGTCACCGGTATTCAGGTTCGCGAAACCGTCCCCGATCCTTTTTTCGATGCCGCTGACGATGTGGTGCTGGTCGATCTTCCCCCCGATGATTTGCGGCAGCGCCTGAATGAAGGCAAGGTCTATATCGCCGGTCAGGCGGAAAGAGCCATCGAGCATTTCTTTCGCAAAGGTAATTTGATCGCGCTGCGCGAGCTGGCCCTGCGCCGCACGGCCGATCGGGTGGACGATCAAATGCGCGCCTGGCGCGGACGTCCAGGGGAAGAGAAAGTATGGCATACCCGCGACGCCGTTTTGCTGTGCATTGGGCACAACACCGGCAGCGAAAAACTGGTACGCGCCGCCGCGCGACTGGCGGCGCGTCTCGGCAGCGTCTGGCACGCAGTGTATGTCGAAACTCCAGCGCTGCACCGACTCCCCGAAAAACAGCGCCGCGCGATCTTAAGCGCCCTGCGATTAGCCCAGGAGCTGGGCGCGGAAACCGCCACACTTTCCGATCCCGCTGAAGATAAAGCGGTAATCCGCTATGCCCGCGAGCATAATCTGGGAAAAATTGTGCTCGGGCGTCCGACAACGCGTCGCTGGTGGCGCAGCGATTCCTTTGCCGACAAACTGGCCCATCGCGCACCGGATCTCGATCTGATGATTGTCGCGCTGGACGAACCGCCTTCACGCCCGACGCTACCCACTACGGATAGCCGCACCTTTAAAGATAAATGGCGGGTACAAATTCAGGGTTGTGTGGTTGCCGTCGCGCTGTGCGCCATCATTACGCTGATCGCGATGCAGTGGCTGATGGCCTTTGATGCCGCTAACCTGGTAATGCTCTATTTGCTGGGTGTGGTGGTTATCGCCCTGTTCTACGGACGCTGGCCATCCGTGCTGGCAACCTTTATTAACGTCGCCAGCTTCGATCTCTTCTTTATTGCCCCGCGTGGGACGCTGGCCGTTTCCGACGTCCAGTACCTACTCACTTTTACCGTGATGCTAACGGTAGGGCTGGTTATCGGTAATCTGACCGCCGGAGTCCGGTATCAGGCGCGAGTGGCACGCTATCGGGAACAACGTACGCGTCATCTGTATGAGATGTCGAAAGCGTTAGCCGTTGGACGGAGTCAGCAGGATATCGCCGCTACCAGCGAACAGTTTATCGCCTCAACGTTTCAGGCCCGTAGTCAGGTTTTATTACCTGATGAACACGGTAAGCTGGCGCCCCTCACCCATCAACAGGGCATGACGCCATGGGACGATGCCATTGCCCAATGGAGTTTTGACAAAGGGCAGCCAGCTGGCGCGGGCACGGATACCTTACCGGGCGTACCGTACCAAATCTTACCGCTAAAAAGCGCCGATAAAACGCATGGGCTACTGGTAGTGGAACCGGGAAATCTGCGTCAGTTGATGATCCCCGAGCAGCAGCGCCTGCTGGAAACCTTTACCCTGTTGGTCGCCAGTGCGCTGGAACGTCTGACGCTGACCGCCAGCGAAGAGCAGGCCAGGTTTGCCAGTGAGCGTGAAAGTATTCGCAATGCGCTGCTTGCCGCCCTGTCCCACGATTTGCGCACGCCGTTGACGGTGCTGTTCGGTCAGGCTGAGATTTTAACGCTGGATCTGGCCAGTGAAGGTTCGCCGCATGCGCGTCAGGCCAGTGAGATTCGCCAGCACGTGCTGAATACCACCCGACTGGTTAATAATCTGTTGGATATGGCGCGAATTCAGTCTGGTGGCTTTAATCTTAAGAAGGAGTGGTTAACGCTGGAAGAGGTGGTGGGCAGCGCCCTGCAGATGCTGGAGCCGGGACTCTCAGCCCCGATTAATCTGTCGTTACCCGAACCGTTGACGCTGATCCATGTCGATGGCCCGCTTTTTGAACGGGTGTTAATTAATCTGTTGGAGAACGCCGTTAAGTACGCGGGTCCGCAGGCACAAATCGGCATTGATGCCAGCGTCAACGGTGAGCACCTGCAACTGGACGTCTGGGATAATGGACCGGGTATTCCATCGGGTATGGAACAGCGTGTTTTTGACAAATTTTCCAGAGGAAACAAAGAGTCATCGGTACCCGGCGTGGGATTGGGGCTGGCCATTTGTCAGGCGATTGTGGACGTGCACGGCGGTACCATTTCCGCCCATAATCGTGCCCAGGGAGGAGCCTGTTTCCGTGTTACACTGCCCCAGGAAATCCCCCCTGAACTTGAAGATTTTCATGAGGATATGTGACAAACGTTCTGATTGTTGAAGATGAACAGGCCATTCGCCGCTTTCTGCGCACCGCGCTGGAAGCCGATGGCCTGCGTGTATATGAAGCGGAAACGCTGCAACGTGGTCTGCTGGAAGCCGCCACGCGAAAACCCGATCTCATCATTCTCGATCTCGGCCTGCCAGACGGCGACGGCATTGATTTTATTCGCGACCTGCGACAGTGGAGCGCAATTCCAGTAATCGTGCTTTCAGCCCGTAGCGAAGAGAGCGATAAAATCGCCGCGCTGGATGCCGGTGCCGATGACTATCTCAGTAAACCCTTTGGTATTGGCGAGCTACAGGCGCGATTGCGCGTGGCATTGCGGCGCCACGCCAGCGGCGCGTCCCCCGAACCGGTGGTGCATTTTTCCAACGTAAAAGTGGATCTCGCCGCCCGCCTCGTACACCATGGCGACGAGGAAATCCATCTGACGCCAATTGAGTTTCGCCTGTTAGCGGTACTGCTGAATAATGCCGGGAAGGTACTGACGCAACGCCAGCTGTTAAATCAGGTTTGGGGGCCAAACTCCGTTGAGCACAGTCACTATCTGCGAATCTATATGGGACACCTACGCCAGAAACTGGAGCTGGACCCGGCTCGTCCACGTCATTTTCTAACCGAAACTGGGATTGGCTATCGGTTTATGCCGTAAGTCTTCGTCAAAAAAAAGCCGGATCAGCATACATGCTATCCGGCTTTTTTATTCATGCCGGATAGTGACGCTAGCGTCTTATCCGGCCAGGGGTTTACGCGTTTTTCAACACTTCGCTGACAATTTCAACCGCTTCTTTTTCGATCTGTTTGCGGTGTTCTTCTCCGAGGAAGCTTTCGCAGTAGATCTTGTAAGCGTCTTCCGTGCCTGACGGACGCGCGGCAAACCAGCCGTTGTCAGTCATCACTTTCAGACCGCCAATGGAAGCCCCATTGCCAGGCGCCGCGGTCAGACGTGCGGTGATCGGATCGCCCGCCAGCGTGCTGGCGCTTACCATTTCCGGAGACAGCTTAGACAGCGCCGCTTTTTGCGCGGAGGTCGCGCTCGCCTGCAAACGGTTGTAGCTCGGCGCGCCGAAGCGAGCAGCCAGTTCGTTGTAGTGTTCTTGCGGGTTCTTACCGGTCACAGCGGTGATTTCTGCCGCCAGCAGACACATGATGATGCCGTCTTTGTCGGTCGACCACGGTGTACCGTCGAAACGCAGGAAAGATGCGCCCGCACTCTCTTCACCACCAAAGCCAAAGCTGCCGTCGAACAGACCGTCAACAAACCATTTAAAACCGACCGGCACTTCCACCAGCTTACGGCCCAGATCGTTGACCACGCGGTCAATCATCGCCGAGGAAACCAGCGTCTTACCGACGGCAACATCTTTGCCCCATTGCGGACGATGCTGGAACAGATAGTTGATCGCCACCGCCAGGTAGTGGTTCGGGTTCATCAGCCCCGCCGGAGTGACGATACCGTGACGGTCATAGTCCGGATCGTTGGCAAAGGCCAGATCGAACTTGTCACGCAGCGCCAGCAGACCCGCCATCGCGCATTCGGAGGAGCAGTCCATACGGATTGCGCCGTCTTTATCGAGATGCATAAAGCGGAAAGTCTGATCAACGTGATCGTTAACGATAGTCAGGTTCAGGTTGTAGTGTTTGGCAATACGCTTCCAGTATTCGATACCGGAACCGCCCAACGGATCGACACCCAGCGTCAGACCCGCTTTCTGGATCGCCGCCATGTCGACGATATCTGCCAGCCCTTCAACAAACGGCTGAACCAGGTCCTGCTCTTTCACATGACCCGATGCCAGCGCGGCGTCCAGCGACATACGCTTCACGCCTTGCAGACCGTCAGCCAGCAACGCGTTAGCCCTGTCTTCCACCACTTTGGTGACGTTGGTATCTGCCGGACCACCGTTTGGCGGGTTGTATTTAATGCCGCCGTCTTCCGGCGGGTTGTGGGACGGCGTGATCACAATGCCGTCAGCCAGCGGGCCGCCTTTTTTGTTGTGGACCAGGATGGCATTCGACACGGCAGGGGTTGGCGTAAAGCCGTTGTTTTCCTGCACGATGACGTCAACACCATTCGCCGCCAGCACTTCCAGCACAGAGATAAAAGCCGGTTCAGACAGCGCGTGGGTATCCTTGCCCACATAGCACGGGCCAGTAATCCCGTTTTTCGCACGTTCTTCAGCTATCGCCTGGGCTATAGCCAGAATATGCGGCTCGTTAAAACTATGACGACCTGCGCTGCCGCGATGCCCGGACGTACCGAACTTGACGGCGTGCTCAGCGTTCCCTGCCGTTGGTTTCAGTACATAGTACTGTGCCGTCAGTTGGGCGACGTTAATCAAATCACTCTGTTGCGCAGGTTGACCTGCACGGTTGTGGATTGCCATTGCCTGGTCCTTCTAATGCAAGGATTAAATTGTTCCGCAAACCTTTTCAATCAATTCCGCAGGGAATTGCATTGACTGCATGATGTGCTCCACCATGCTGCATTTACGGCCGGTGTTGGTATTGGTGATCACCCAGTACGGCGTGCCTGGCACGTGTTTCGGTTTGGTTTGATTACCATTTTTCAGCAGCGTCTGTTCATCTGCTGCAAAATAAACGCGCGTCCGGCCATGCAACGAATCCGTTGCTTCGGCGAACGCGTTTTGATCCAGAGAATAGAGTGTAGACAGCACCAGCATAAAGCGATTTACTGCTTTCTTCTGTTCCGCATATTCATCGGACAACAGCAGTTCACGCATCGCGCGCACTTTATCTTTTACGGGGTTAACCGGCTTGGCTTCCACGACAGGTTGCACAGCGCGGACTTCTTTTACTACCGGAGTGACAGGCTGTGATGCGGCGGAAAATTTCAACATACGCCGTAAAATGTCGGATGCGCTCTCGCCGATATGCTTGGTGTGGCTGGCAATATAGCTATAGAGTTCATCATCAACTTCAATCGTTTTCATCTTAATCCAGTGCAGTGTTTAGCTGAATACAAGTTGTTGGGTTAACACGCGTAGTGTAAAGGCAAATCCCAACAGCGGATAGCGTCAAGCCTGGTGGCTGATAAAACTCGGAGTAACCGTAGTTGTTGCAGCCCTGTGGCAGAATGGTCAACATGATACCCTAACCCGTGAGTGTGAAAAAAAGAACTTTGCCATGAAATTGAATATCCGAGCGCAATCTGCGCAAAACCTGCACAATAATTCTCCCATCGTCCTGGTTCACGGCCTGTTTGGTAGTCTGGATAACCTGGGGATCCTGGCGCGCGATCTGGTGGCCGATCACGATATCATCCAGGTTGATATGCGAAATCATGGCCTCTCGCCCCGATCGCCTGAGATGAATTATGCGGCCATGGCGCAAGACCTGGTGGATACGCTGGACGATCGACAGATCGAAAAAGCGATCTTTATTGGTCACTCGATGGGGGGAAAAGCCGTCATGGCGTTAACCGCGTTGGCCCCTGATCGTATCGATCGGCTGGTGGCTATTGATATTGCGCCGGTTGACTATCATGTACGCCGTCATGATGAGATTTTTGCGGCAATCAATGCCGTAACCGATGCACAAGCGTCCTCACGCCAGCAGGCGGCAAGCGTCATGCGCCAGCATCTGCAAGAGGAAGGTGTTATCCAGTTTCTGCTGAAATCCTTTGTTGACGGCGAGTGGCGCTTTAACGTTCCCGTATTGTGGGATCAATATCCCCATATCGTTGGTTGGGAAACCGTCCCGGCGTGGGAGCACCCGGCATTGTTTATCCCAGGCGGTAACTCCCCTTATGTCACCGAAGCGTATCGCGGACAGCTGCTGGCACAATTCCCGCAGGCTCGGGCGCACGTAATTGCGGGCGCGGGGCATTGGGTACATGCGGAAAAACCTGAAGCAGTGCTGCGGGCCATTCGTCGTTATCTGAACGAGCAGGCTAACTGATTAAAAACTCAGCGTCCGTGCGCGATTACGCGCGTGGGCGTTGGCGTGCCTCCCCTGCTGATGTATTATGGCGCGCTATCCATCCGGGCAGACGCCTGGCTGATTGTTTCCCCGAAGTCACCAAGATCATGGCCAAAGAACAAACGGACCGTACGACATTAGATCTGTTCGCGCAGGAGCGTCGCCCGGGACGACCCAAAACTAATCCGCTCTCGCGTGATGAACAGTTACGTATAAATAAACGTAATCAGCTTAAACGTGACAAAGTTCGCGGGCTTAAGCGTGTCGAACTGAAACTGAACGCTGATGCCGTTGACGCGTTAAACGAGCTGGCCGAGGCGCGTAACATGAGTCGCAGTGAACTCATCGAAGAGATGCTGATGACCCAACTCACCGCATTGCGCGGTCAGGCATAGTCTGAATTTCTGCTCTAAATCATAAATCGTGTAGCACAGAGTGCAGTCCCGCGTGTTTGCTGTTTCCGCATGCCTGACTGTTCTGCTATGATTGCCCTTATCCGTGGGCAATGCGCCACCACCATTTCAATAAGTTTCAAGAGGTTATTTTACTCATGGCAATCACTGGCATCTTTTTCGGCAGCGACACCGGTAATACCGAAAACATCGCAAAAATGATTCAAAAACAGCTTGGTAAAGACGTTGCCGATGTACATGACATTGCAAAAAGCAGCAAAGAAGACCTGGAAGGGTATGACATTCTGCTGCTCGGCATTCCAACCTGGTACTACGGTGAAGCGCAGTGTGACTGGGACGATTTCTTCCCTACCCTCGAAGACATTGATTTTAACGGCAAACTGGTCGCACTGTTTGGCTGTGGCGACCAGGAAGATTACGCAGAATACTTCTGCGATGCGTTAGGCACCATTCGCGACATCATTGAGCCACGCGGCGCCACCATCGTCGGTCACTGGCCAACGGCGGGTTATCACTTTGAAGCGTCCAAAGGTCTGGCTGATGACAACCACTTTGTTGGTCTGGCTATTGATGAGGATCGCCAGCCGGAGCTGACCGCAGAACGCGTAGAAAAATGGGTTAAGCAGATCTCAGAAGAACTGCACCTCGACGAAATCATCAATGCCTGATATCACGCGGCGTAGATCATCATCTGCGCCGCATCAATAGATAAAACCAATCAAAATAATTGCTACAAATTTGTAACTTTTTCGTCTGACCCTGTACAATGGCTGGATGCCAATCGGGTGTTGCACAGTGTGTTTGTCGGCGATACCACGTTTTGATTAACAATATATGCCAGAGACTTGCAGTTTTCATTTAACCATGGCAGTTCTATAATGATATGCAATTTCTCAAGTGCAATTTCTGTCACTTCTGTTAATGAAGTGAATCGTTTAGCTACAGGACAGATTCCGCATGACTGACAACAATACCGCATTAAAGAAGGCTGGCCTGAAAGTAACGCTTCCTCGTTTAAAAATTCTGGAAGTTCTTCAGGAACCGGATAACCATCACGTCAGTGCGGAAGACTTATACAAGCGCCTGATCGATATGGGTGAAGAAATTGGTCTGGCGACCGTGTATCGTGTGCTGAACCAGTTTGATGATGCCGGTATCGTGACCCGCCATAATTTTGAAGGTGGTAAATCCGTCTTCGAACTGACTCAACAGCATCACCACGATCACCTCATTTGCCTCGACTGCGGCAAAGTGGTCGAGTTCAGCGATGATTCCATTGAAGCGCGCCAGCGTGAGATTGCGGCTAAACATGGTATTCGCTTAACCAACCATAGCCTCTATCTTTACGGCCACTGCGCCGAAGGCGATTGCCGCGAAGATGAGCATGCGCACGACGGCAAATAATGTGACGCTTTCTGAAAAGCCAACCTTCCGGTTGGCTTTTTTTATGGGCTGAATTTGACCAGCACCCTCTTCCTTCTCCGTCAATGTTGCTTTAATGTAAAAATCAATTGCCCTTCCGGAGAGTTGAAATGGAACTTCGCCAGCTACGCTATTTTGTTCGCATTGTAGAAACCGGCAGCATGGGTAGCGCAGCGCTCGATCTTAATATCGGCGTTTCGGCGCTCAGTCAGCAAATGACGCGGCTGGAAAACGAACTTGCTATTCGCCTGTTACAACGCACCTCGCGCGGTGTGACACCCACCAGCGCCGGACTGGCTTTTTACTCCCAGGCGCAGCTGGCGCTCCGGCATGCAGACGATGCAATCCTCGCCGCCCGCGAGGCCCGACTTTCCGGGCATGTCAGCGTCGGTATGGCTCCCAGTACCGCTTCCGTTCTCGGCATGCCTTTTATTCACGCCATGCGGGAAAGCTATGCTGATGTTCGCCTGCATGTGGTGGAAAGTCTCTCTGGCAACCTGGAACGAATGATTAATACCCGCCAGATTGATCTGGCTATCGTGTTTCAAAAAGAAAAGATCCTGCGCTGGAGCGCCAGACCGATTCTTGAAGAACGGCTGTTTTTAATTGGGACCCATGCCCTACTGGCTGATATTGTCGATGACAATATTGCTCCTGCCCAACTGGCCAATATTCCATTGATCATGCCAAGCCCGGGACACGGTCTGCGCGGCAGGCTGGATGCCATCTGTCAGGAACACGCGCTGAACATTGAGATCGCTACTGAAATTGATGGTCTGGCGTTACTGATGCGCGCCGTGCGCAGTGGCATTGGTGCCACTCTTCAGCCAGGCGCGGCGATCTCCCATCTCGATAAAGAAACTCTAAGAGTGATCGGCGTCCATAATCCGGTACTTAGCCGCCCTAACTTTCTGGTCAGCCTCTCTGACGATGAACTTACCCCGGCAGGCCTCGCCGCCCGTGTGGTGCTGACAAAAGTTATGCATCAACTGGTGGAAGCCGGAAGCTGGCCTGGCGCTACGCTTTACAATAACTAAAGCACTGTTTAGCGTCACGTCATAGCGCCCACACAGCCTGTACGTATACATTTCAATTACAAATTTAACAAATAGTTAAATGGTAATGGAGTATACGATGGTTGATGTTCTGGTGATTGGCGGTGGCAATGCCGCGTTGTGTGCTGCCTTGACCGCCCGGGAGCAAGGAGCTTCGGTACTCCTGCTCGAAGCGGCTCCCCGTGAATGGCGCGGAGGAAACTCCCAACACACACGTAATTTACGTTGTATGCATGACGCGCCGCAGGATGTGCTGGTGGAAAGCTATCCTGAAGAAGAATTCTGGCAGGATCTGTGGCGCGTCACGGAAGGGAATACCAACGAAGCGCTGGCGCGTCTGGTGATCCGTACCTCTTCACAATGCCGTGACTGGATGCGTCAGCACGGCGTTAACTTTCAACCTCCTCTCTCCGGCGCTTTACACGTGGCGCGAACCAATGCCTTTTTTATGGGCGGTGGAAAGGCCCTGGTGAATGCCTATTATCGCAGCGCAGAAAAGCTGGGCGTTCAAATTCGCTATAACACCCCCGTTCAGGCGCTTGAACTGCGTAATGGCGAGTTCGTGGCGGCGCTGGCAGGCGAAGAGCGCATCACCGCTAAGTCCTGCGTGCTTGCCGCTGGCGGGTTTGAGTCCAACCGTGAATGGCTACGAGAAGCGTGGGGAGAGAACGAGCGCGGCGAGTGGCCTGCGGATAACTTCCTGATTCGCGGCACGCGCTTTAACCAGGGCGTACTGCTCAAATTTATGATGGATGCCGGAGCCGACATTATCGGCGATCCCTCCCAGTCACACTGCGTGGCTATTGATGCCAGAGCACCATTATATGATGGCGGAATTTGCACCCGCGTGGACTGCGTCTCGCTGGGCATAATGGTAAACCGTGACGCAGATCGTTTTTATGATGAAGGCGAAGATTTCTGGCCGAAACGCTACGCCATATGGGGACGTCTGGTCGCTCAACAGCCAGGGCAGATTGGTTACTCCATCATCGACAGTAAAGCTATCGGCCACTTTATGCCTCCGGTCTTTCCCGGCGCGCAGGCCAATACGTTGGCAGAACTGGCCCTTCAGTTAGGACTGGATGCCGAACGCTTTACCCACACCGTGACGGAGTACAACAACGCCTGCCAGCCCGGCCAGTTCGACCATACCGTTCTGGATAACTGCACCACCAAAGATTTGCTACCCGCGAAAACGCACTGGGCGCGACCGCTGGACCAGCCGCCATACTACGGCTATGCCCTGCGGCCAGGGATCACCTTCACTTATCTTGGGTTAAAAGTGAACGAACGCGCCGCGGTGCATTTTGCCGGGCTTCCAAGCCGTAATCTGTTTGTCGCCGGAGAGATGATGGCGGGCAACGTGCTGGGTAAGGGCTACACCGCAGGCGTGGGGATGTCGATCGGCACGACCTTTGGCCGCATTGCCGGAAAAGAAGCCGCGCTGGCTGCACGTAAGGAGACTCGTCATGAAGCAGCTTGAGAAACTGATCATCGAAGCGCAAATTATCACCGAACCGGAAGCGGAAGTTGAACGTGTGATGCAAGTGTGCAATGCCTGTCGCTATTGTGAAGGCTTTTGCGCCGTATTCCCGGCCATGACGCAGCGTCTGGAATTCGGTAAAGCGGATATCAATTACCTGGCAAACTTGTGCCATAACTGCGGCGCTTGCCTGCACGCATGTCAGTATGCCCCGCCTCATGAATTTGCCATCAACGTACCGAAGGCGATGGCGGAAGTCCGGCTCGAAACCTATCAGCATTACGCGCAGCCCGCCGCCTTTGGCACGCTTTATCGTCGCGCAGGCGTCACCGTGACGCTGGCGCTGGTTTTCGGTCTGATCCTGTTTTTACTCCTCGCTATAGGTTTGAAAGGTTCATTATTCCATCCTCCACTGGCCGGGGATTTCTATCAAATTTTCCCGCATAACCTGCTGGCCTGGATGTTTGGTTCGGTGTTTATTCTGGCGATCGGTTTGCTGATGGCGGGCGTAATCCGCTTCTGGCGCGAGATCTCTCCGGGTATGCCGCGTTCCGCCGAGATTGCTGAAGCCTCACACGATGTGCTGACGCTGAAATATCTCGATGGTGGCCACGGCAAAGGTTGTAACGAAGCGGATGATGCTTTCACCCTGATGCGCCGCCGTTTCCACCACTTTACCTTCTACGGTTTTATGCTCTGCTTTGCCGCCACCGTGGTGGCAACGGGCTATCACTACTTTGCAGGTATAGAAGCGCCCTACCCGTTCTTCAGCGTGCCGGTGATGCTGGGCACGTTGGGTGGCATTGGTCTGGTTGTCGGCCCGGCGGGCTTGCTATGGCTGAATCTTAAGCGTTCACCGCTGCATGGCGACGCCCGGCAAAAACCGATGGATCGCGGTTTTATTTTGCTGCTGCTGCTGACCAGTTTGACTGGTCTGGCGCTGCTGGCGGGAAGGGACACTTCATGGATGGCTATTTTACTGGCCATTCATCTCGGCGTGGTCATGGCGCTTTTTCTGACCATTCCTTACGGAAAATTTGCCCACGGATTTTACCGCTGCGCAGCCTTACTCAAGTGGGCGATTGAGAAACGGCGCGGCAAACAGGCGGGGGTCACAGGCGACTAACCCGCAAACTCTTACCTCTATAAATATTATGATAAGACAGTGGAGCAAACCCAATGACACAACAACCATCGCGCGCCGGAACTTTCGGCGCAATACTGCGGGTAACCAGCGGTAATTTTCTCGAACAGTTCGACTTTTTCTGTTCGGGTTTTACGCCACCTATATTGCAAAGACGTTTTTCCCCGCGGAGAGTGAGTTTGCCGGGCTCATGTTGACCTTTGCGGCTTTCGGTTCGGTTTTTTTAATGCAGCCCGTTGGCGCAATCGTGCTGGGTGCTTATATCGACAGAATTGGTCGTCGTCCGGTATTGATGGGGATTACCGTACTCGCACTACTCACCACCTGGCCGGTAATGCACTGGCTCACCGCCGCGCCAGACTTCACGCGCATGACGCTGGTCCTGCTTTGGTTCTCGTACAAGCAAACGGGCGGAAAATTCTCCGCCCGTAGCATTTTTCGAATTACTGCGCAGCGTTCTTGCTACGAATTTCCTGCCAGACCTTGTCACAATCAGCATTAACGGACTGATCGTTACCCGTGCGCGTGGCCTGGATACACTGCTGATAATCCAGTACGCGTACGCTTTCTTCATTAGCAAACTGCTGGTGCTGCTTTTCTTTCTTCAACACATTCAGCACGCTTTGGCAGGCTTCAATTTTCTCCGGCGATCCTTGCGCGGTGTTAATACACGCGCTGTAGGCTTCTTTCAGGCGACTGTCTTCTTTCGGCGAAGGGGATTGCGCACAAGCCACCAGCCCTGATGCCATAATGGCGATGAGTATCAGTTTTTTCATAGCACTTTCCTCAACGGAGCGGCAGACGTCTGGTCTGCCGCTGTTGGCATTAGAAGATGGTGAACGGAGCAATAACGATGAACTTCACGTCGCGTTCATCCTGGAAGATGTTGCCGTAACCACCGCCCCAGCTCGGAATGTCTGAATGGTTGTCGTACTGGGTGAAGTGCAGTTTAAACATGGTGCCCTTTGCACGACCATCCTGCAGGGTATAGACCGCATCCAGGCTGTAAGAAGACTCTTCGATAGTCCGGTTTTTGTCGTAGTACGCATCCGGATTGAGCTGCCAGGTAGATGGCTTGGCATCCCAGGCGTAAACGTAGGACGCACCGACTGCCCAACCCGGCAGGTTCCAGTTCTTCAGGTCATACATTGCACCGAAGAAGACGGCCTTTTCGCCGTTGGCGTTGAAGTCAGAACGGTTGTCCCACCAGATATCCAGACGACCGTTTGATGAGGCGTAGGTCGGGGTCATACGCTGCAGGAAGTAACCCTGCTGCCCGTCTGCTTTAACCCAGGTCCCTTCCAGGCGCAGGTCAACCACCTCCGCCACTTTGTAGCCGAAGGTTAACGCCTGCAACCAAGCCGTGCCATCATAAATATCGTTTACTGTGCGATCATCAACTTTGTCGCGCGCGCCATAGAACTGATAGCTGGTGGTAAACGGGTTACCGCCTAAATCGAATTTGTAGCTGGCTTTCGCGAAGTATTGATCGACGTAGCCTTCGGACTGACCAAATGCCGCTTCCAGCAACAGGTTATTTTTGAAGTCATATTTCGCGCCGATTGAGTGCAGGTAATCTACGCTGGTCTTTTTATCGGCCTGATAAAATTTATCGACTTCGGTGTGCCACGGCGCTTTATATTCATTGGCCCACATATAGGAGAAGCTCAGTGCGCCGGCATCACCATAGTCGAAGTTGGCACCGGCTTCGGCACCCTGATAAGTACCAGGCATAAAGCTCCAGTGCGGAGCCAATAGCGTCTGCCCGGTTGGTTGAATGTAACCGGCGCGCGCCCAGGTTGGGCCGTATTTAAATTTGGCTGCTGCTTTATACAGGCTAATTCCGCTCTTGTCGCCGGAGTAATCTTCGTCGTAGCCTTTATTTTTTGAAGAGAATGCGATTTCGTTTGGATGGCCGCTTTCGCTACTTTCGTTCATTTCAATCGCGGTGAATGCTGCGATATCAATACCAAACATATCGGCCGCATAACCGGACTGGAAGTCGAGGTTAGCGTTCCAGGTCGAGTGAGAAAGGTTGGTTTTGTATTTGTCATGATCGGTGACATCTTTACGGTCACGTTCACGCTGCCAGTAATAGATGCCGCCGGTTAAAGTGGAGTCATCAATGAAACCTTCGGCGTGAGCCTGGGGAGCGACAACGAAACCCGACATTGCTGTGATACCGGCGATAGCCAGCGCCAGCGTACTACGTTTGCCACTAAACGTACGCATATGTTAATCCTCTTTGACATAAAAATGCTGCCGATAAAAGCGGTCAGCGAAAAAACAAAAATTAAAAAAGTAGCGCCAAGAAAACCTCAGTGACTACAATGAATAGACTATTTTTCGCGACGCGAATTATCAATCTCTTTCTGTAACGAGTATGTAATAGTATGAGCAACCGCACATATTTCATTGCTTTCTGTTACATTTTCATCGAGAGATAAAAAAGCGTTGAAAAAATGAAAAAATCGCTTGTTTTCCATGAGGATGAAATCGGTTTCAGCCCATCTCATATTGAGGTAAGTTATTTAAACGTAAAAACATTCAGCCGTTTTATTATTACAGACATGTAATTAATTCGCTCCGCAAACGGAGCCTGGCACACGTTTTTTGGCATAAAAAAACGCCGCATGATGCGGCGTTTAGACAAGATGTGTTGCGGCTTATTCGCCCGCTTTAGCCCACGTATCACGTAGACCCACGGTGCGGTTAAACACCAGCTTATCAGCCGTAGCGTAACGGCTGTCGAGGCAGAAATAGCCTTCGCGTTCAAACTGGAACGCTTTGCCTGCAACCGCGGCCTGCAGTGATGGCTCGCCGTAGCCGTGTTTAATCACCAGTGATTCCGGGTTAATCACGGACAGGAAGTCCTCTGCCGCACCAGGGTTCGGTACGCTAAACAGACGATCGTACAGGCGGATTTCAATCGGCAACGCATGAGCCGCGCTGACCCAGTGAATAACACCTTTTACTTTACGACCATCGGCCGGATCTTTGCTCAGAGTGTCGGCATCGTAGGTGCAGAAAATGGTGGTGATATTCCCTTGCGCATCTTTCTCTAAACGCTCGGCCTTGATCACGTAAGCATTACGCAAACGAACTTCTTTACCCATCACCAGACGCTTATACTGCTTGTTCGCTTCTTCGCGGAAGTCAGCGCGATCGATCCAGATTTCAGCGCTAAACGGCACTTCACGGCTGCCCATTTCCGGTTTATTCGGATGATTAGGCATGGTCACCATTTCGCTCTCACCCTGTGGGTAGTTTTCGATAACCAGCTTCACCGGATCGATAACCGCCATCGCGCGCGGCGCGTTTTCGTTCAGATCTTCACGAATGCAGGATTCCAGCGAGGCGATCTCAATGGTGTTGTCCTGCTTGGTCACGCCAATGCGTTTGCAGAACTCACGGATCGCGGCAGCGGTGTAACCACGACGACGCAGACCAGAAATCGTTGGCATACGCGGATCGTCCCAGCCCTCAACGTGCTTGTCGGTAACCAGCAGGTTCAGCTTGCGCTTGGACATCACGGTATATTCCAGATTCAGGCGCGAGAATTCGTACTGGCGCGGGTGAACCGGGATGGTGATGTTGTCCAGCACCCAGTCGTACAGACGGCGGTTATCCTGGAACTCCAGCGTACACAGTGAATGCGTGATGCCTTCCAGCGCATCGCTGATGCAGTGGGTAAAGTCGTACATCGGGTAGATGCACCACTTGTTGCCGGTCTGGTGGTGTTCAGCGAACTTAATACGGTACAGCACCGGATCGCGCATCACGATAAACGGCGATGCCATGTCGATTTTCGCGCGCAGGCAGGCTTTACCTTCTTCAAAGCCTCCGGTACGCATTTTTTCGAACAACGCGAGGTTCTCTTCGACGCTGCGATCGCGGAATGGGCTGTTTTTACCCGGCTGAGTCAGCGTACCGCGGTATTCGCGGATTTCGTCTGCTGACAGTTCGTCAACGTACGCCAGACCTTTATTGATAAGTTCTACCGCATAGGCGTGAAGCTGATCGAAGTAATCAGACGAGTAGCGAATGTCGCCAGTCCAGTGGAAACCTAACCATTCAACGTCGTTTTTAATCGACTCAACGTACTCGATATCTTCTTTAACCGGGTTCGTATCATCAAAACGCAGGTTGCACTGGCCCTGGTAATCCTGCGCAATACCAAAGTTCAGACAAATGGATTTCGCGTGGCCAATGTGCAGATAGCCATTTGGCTCCGGCGGAAAACGGGTATGGATCGTGGTGTGCTTACCACTGGCCAGATCTTCATCGATGATCTGACGAATAAAGTTACTCGGGCGGGCTTCAGCCTCACTCATCGTGGATTCCTCAAAGCGTAAACAACGTATAACGGAACATGATCTTATAAGCGACGTCAGGAGACAACTATTAGTTGCACAAAAAAGGTGTTTCAACAGGATATATGAGGGTATTTGCTGCAAAAAAAAGCGGCGGAGGAATATCCCCCGCCGCTTAAGGCATTTAACTCACTTTACTCAGGAGCAGTTATTTACCTTTAATCTCATACAGTGGTGTCTGACCGGCAACCACATGACCTTCAGCTTTAATGACCAGAGCGCCGAAGTCATCGCTGTTGCTGCACACAACCGGGCTAATCATGGAACGTGCATTGGCGTTCAGGAAATCCAGATCCATTTCCAGAATCGGTTGACCTGCAGTCACTTCCGCACCTTCTTCAACCAGGCGCTTAAAGCCTTTACCTTCCAGCGCTACGGTATCGATACCCATATGGACGACGATTTCCGCACCTTTAACAGTTTCCAGACAGAACGCATGGTTGGTGTTGAAGATTTTCACGATGGTGCCCGCAGCCGGAGCAACCACGATTTTATCCGTTGGTTTCACCGCCACGCCGTCGCCTACTGCTTTGCAGGCGAAGGCTTCATCAGGAACCTGCTCCAGCGCAACGACGTCACCGGTAATCGGAGAAACCAGCGCTTCAACGGTGACTGCGTTCGCGACAGCCTGCGGTTTTGCAACCGGGGCCGCTGCTACTGGCGCGCTTTCAGCAGACGCTGCCGCAACCGGGCCACGCGCCACAACTTTCTTCATTTCGTCGCCAATGGATTCCGCTTTCGCACCTACGATGACCTGGATGGTTTGCTTATTCAGCTTAACGACACCCGATGCGCCTAAACGTTTACACATCGCATCGTTTACGCGACCAGAGTCGGCCACGGTCAGACGCAGACGGGTGATACAGGCGTCAATCGCTTTCAGGTTATCGGTACCGCCAACCGCAGCAATGTAGTTGGTTGCCAGTTGAGCCAGACCTTCTTCAGTGTTGCTGTTCGCTTCTTCTGTAACGATATCGTCTTCTTTATCTTCGCGGCCCGGCGTTTTCAGGTTAAACATACGAATAACCGCGCTGAACAACACAAAGTAGATAACGAAGAAGACCAGACCCATCGCAACCAGCATCCAGACGTTCTTACTTGCTGCCGGCAGGTTGTACATCAACACGTAGTCGATAGCACCTGCGGAGAAGGAGAAGCCCGCGTGGATCCCCAGCAGCGTCGCAACGAACAGGCTGATGCCGGTTAACAGTGCGTGCAGGAGATACAGCAGTGGTGCCAGGAACATGAACAGGAATTCCAGCGGCTCAGTAACACCGGTCAGGAACGCGGTGATCGCAACGGACAGCAGCATGCCGCCAACCATCGGACGACGCGCTTTCGGAGCCGCGAAGTACATCGCCAGCGCCGCACCCGGCAGACCAAACATCATGATCGGGAAGAAACCAGACATGAACATACCCGCAGTGCCGTCACCCGCGTAGAAGCGGTTGATGTCACCGTGGAAAACGGTACCTGCGGCGTTAGTAAATTCGCCAATCTGGAACCAGGCGATGGTGTTCAGAACCTGATGCAGACCGGTTGGGATCAGCAGACGGTTGATGAAACCAAAGATACCGGAACCCAGCGCGCCAGCGCCTACGATCCACTCACCACCTGCATGGATGGCGTTTTGCACCGGCGGCCACACGTAGCCGAAGATAGCAGCCAGCACCAGACAGAAGAAGCCAGTGGCGATCGGCACGAAGCGTTTGCCGCCAAAGAAGCTCAGGAAATCAGGCAGTTTGATACCAGACCAACGGTTATACACCGCACCGCCGACCAGACCGGTGATGATACCCGCCAGCACACCCATGTTGATGGCCGGGTTAATGGTAACCATTGCTTTGGTCAATATAAAATAACCGACCGCACCCGCCAGCGCTGCCGCACCCGCGCTGTCTTTTGACCAGCTGGAAGCCACACCGATAGCGAAAATCAGCGCCAGGTTATCGAAGATAGCCCCGCCCGCTTGCGCGATGAAAGGTACGTTTAGTAAATCTGGTTGGCCGAATCGCAGCAACAGTGCCGCGACTGGCAGCACAGCGATGGGGAGCTGTAACGCCCTACCCAGCCGCTGGAAAAAACCTAAAATATTCATTTTATTCCCCCTACGAGACCCCGATTAGGCTTCTTTGAAGCCATATTTTTATTGTGCGACCATTCCTGACAGCAAGATTCTGGATCAACGATATTAACCATTCATCTACATTCAGAGTGTGTGAAAATTTAATTCGTATCGCAAATTAAACGCGTGTTTTTTGTGATTCCAGTCACCAAATATCGTTATTAACCCTCCCTTCCACTGGCTAACTACGAAAACTTATTTTATCATTCAAAAAATCGAAACGGATTGATCCTTACCGATGCAAAACCAGGTTACGCTTAATACTGCACAGAGACTCAATCCGCCAATTGCTTACATTTACTTTTGAGGTGAAGAATGAGACTGATCCCCCTGAATACCGCTGAACAAGTCGGCAAATGGGCTGCTCGCCATATCGTTAACCGTATTAACGCGTTCAAACCAACGGCAGATCGCCCGTTCGTTCTGGGCCTGCCGACGGGCGGTACTCCGCTGACAGCTTATAAAGCATTGGTAGAAATGCACAAAGCGGGCCAGGTGAGCTTCAAACATGTTGTTACTTTCAATATGGACGAATATGTTGGCCTGCCGAAAGAGCATCCGGAAAGCTATCACAGCTTCATGCATCGCAACTTCTTTGATCACGTTGATATTCCAGCAGAAAACATCAACCTCCTCAATGGTAACGCGCCGGATATTGATGCAGAATGCCGTCAGTATGAAGAAAAAATCCGTTCTTACGGTAAAATCCACCTGTTTATGGGCGGTGTAGGCAACGATGGTCACATCGCGTTCAACGAGCCAGCCTCTTCTTTGGCTTCCCGTACCCGCATCAAAACGCTGACTCACGACACGCGTGTTGCTAACTCACGCTTCTTTGACGGCGACGTAAGCCAGGTGCCTAAATATGCCCTGACCGTGGGCGTGGGCACCCTGTTGGATGCCGAAGAGGTGATGATCCTGGTACTGGGTCATCAGAAAGCGCAGGCGCTGCAAGCCGCCGTTGAAGGGAACGTTAACCACATGTGGACCATCAGCTGTCTGCAGCTGCATCCAAAAGCCGTTGTGGTATGCGATGAGCCTTCCACCATGGAACTGAAAGTGAAAACGCTGAAATACTTTAACGAGTTAGAAGCGGAAAATATTAAAGGTCTGTAATTGATGTCTCCGCCCTGTCGATAAGTTGCAGGGCGGCATTTTTTGAAATCGGGGGTCGGAATGTATGCTTTAACCCAGGGCCGGATTTTTACCGGTCACGAAATTCTTGATGACCATGCGATTGTTGTCGCCAATGGCCTGATTGACAGCGTTTGCCCACTGGCTGAGTTACCGTCAGGAATTGAACAGCGCTCACTGAATGGGGCCATTATTTCCCCCGGTTTTATCGATGTACAGCTAAACGGCTGCGGCGGCGTACAGTTTAACGATACGGCAGAAGCCGTGACCGTTGAAACGCTGGAAATCATGCAGAAAGCCAATGAAAAATCAGGCTGCACCAACTATCTGCCTACGCTTATCACCACCAGCGACGACCTGATGAAACAAGGCGTTCGCGTCATGCGTGAATACCTGGCGAAGCACCCGAATCAGGCATTAGGGCTTCATCTGGAAGGTCCGTGGCTGAATCTGGTGAAAAAAGGCACCCATAATCCGGGATTTGTCCGTCAACCGGACGCTGCGTTGGTTGATTTCCTGTGCGATAATGCTGACGTGATAACCAAAGTCACGCTGGCACCAGAAATGGTCCCTGTAGAGGTCATCACCAAACTGGTAAATGCAGGTATTGTGGTTTCCGCCGGTCACTCAAATGCGACGGTAAAAGAGGCCAAAATCGGCTTCCGCGCAGGAATTAGCTTCGCAACGCATCTGTTTAACGCCATGCCTTATATAACGGGCCGTGAACCTGGCCTGGCGGGCGCTATTCTTGATGAAGCCGATATTTATTGCGGTATCATCGCTGATGGTCTGCATGTTGACTACGTCAATATCCGTAATGCCAAGCGCCTGAAAGGCGACAAGCTGTGCCTGGTTACCGACGCGACCGCGCCGGCAGGTGCAAATATTGAACAGTTCATTTTCGCTGGTAAAACAATATACTACCGGAATGGATTATGCGTTGATGAGAACGGGACATTGAGCGGTTCATCATTAACCATGATTGAAGGCGTACGCAATCTGGTCGAACATGCGAATATCGCGCTCGACGAAGTGTTACGCATGGCAACGCTCTACCCTGCTCGCGCCATTGGCGTCGACAAACGACTCGGCAGCATCGCGCCAGGCAAAGTAGCCAACCTGACTGCGTTCACGCACGACTTTAAAATCATCAAGACCATCGTTAATGGCAACGAGGTCGTTACTGAGTAAGAGAAAGAATGACACCAGGCGGACAAGCTCAAATAGGTAATGTTGATCTCGTAAAACAGCTTAACAGCGCGGCGGTTTATCGCCTGATTGACCAGCATGGGCCAATCTCGCGCATTCAGATTGCCGAGCAAAGCCAGCTTGCCCCCGCCAGCGTAACCAAAATTACGCGTCAGTTGATCGAACGCGGGCTGATCAAAGAAGTCGATCAGCAGGCCTCCACCGGGGGCCGCCGCGCTATCTCAATCGTCACCGAAACTCGCAATTTCCACGCCATTGGCGTACGTCTGGGCCGTCACGACACCACGCTCACGCTCTATGATATGAGCAGTAAAGTGGTCGCCGAAGAGCATTACCCTCTCCCGGAGCGCACCCAGGAAACGCTGGAGTATGCGCTGCTCAACACCATTGCCACTTTTATTGACAGCTGCCAGCGGAAAATCCGCGAGCTGATTGCGATTTCCGTCATCCTGCCCGGTCTGGTTGATCCTGAAAGCGGCGTCATTCGCTATATGCCACACATTCAGGTCGAAAACTGGGGGCTGGTCGAAGCGCTCGAAAAACGCTTCAAGGTGACCTGCTTTGTCGGTCACGATATCCGCAGCCTGGCGCTGGCTGAGCACTATTTTGGGGCAAGCCAGGATTGCGAAGACTCCATTTTAGTGCGTGTTCACCGCGGAACCGGGGCGGGAATTATTTCCAATGGCCGAATTTTTATCGGTCGCAATGGCAACGTGGGCGAGATTGGTCACATTCAGGTAGAGCCACTGGGTGAGCGCTGTCACTGCGGTAACTTCGGCTGTCTGGAAACCATTGCCGCCAATGCGTCTATCGAACACCGCGTGCAAAACTTACTGAAACAGGGTTATCCCAGCCGACTCACGCTGGATGATTGCAGCATTAAAGCTATCTGTAAGGCGGCGAATAAGGGCGATAACCTGGCGGCAGAAGTTATTGAACATGTTGGTCGCCACTTGGGTAAAACCATTGCCATCGCCATCAACCTGTTTAACCCGCAAAAAATCGTCATTGCAGGCGAAATTACTGAGGCGGATAAAGTGCTGTTGCCTGCAATAGAAAGCTGTATCAACACGCAGGCGTTGAAAGCGTTTCGCCACAATTTACCGGTGGTGCGTTCCACGCTGGATCACCGTTCCGCCATTGGCGCCTTTGCGCTGGTGAAGCGTGCGATGCTCAACGGTACACTGCTCCAACGTTTGCTGGAAAACTAATGCTCTCATATAGTAGTGGATTACTATAAGACTCATAACTAATTCCCTGGGTTGTTCATGACCATTAAGAATGTAATTTGTGATATCGACGGCGTGCTGATGCACGACAATGTTGCCGTACCGGGTGCGGCAGAATTTCTGACCGGGATCCTGGAAAAAGGCCTGCCGTTAGTTCTGCTGACTAACTATCCTTCACAGACCGGGCAAGATCTGGCAAACCGCTTCGCCACCGCGGGTGTGAATGTCCCCGATAGCGTCTTTTATACTTCCGCCATGGCTACCGCTGATTTTCTTCGTCGCCAGGAAGGGAAAAAGGCCTACGTGGTAGGTGAAGGCGCATTAATTCATGAGCTATATAAAGCCGGATTTACCATTACCGACGTGAACCCCGATTTTGTGATTGTTGGCGAAACGCGCTCCTACAACTGGGACATGATGCATAAAGCAGCATATTTTGTCGCTAACGGCGCGCGTTTCATCGCCACAAACCCGGATACTCACGGCCGCGGCTTTTATCCAGCCTGCGGGGCGCTCTGCGCCGGTATCGAGAAAATCTCTGGTCGTAAGCCGTTTTATGTCGGCAAACCCAGCCCGTGGATTATTCGCGCGGCACTCAACAAAATGCAGGCGCACTCAGAAGAGACCGTTATCGTTGGCGATAACCTGCGTACCGATATTCTGGCAGGATTCCAGGCCGGTCTGGAAACCATTCTGGTATTGTCTGGCGTCTCAACGCTTGACGACATCGACAGCATGCCGTTCAGACCGAGCTGGATTTACCCGTCCGTTGCTGAAATAGACGTCATTTAATCTCTTTAGCCGGATAACAACATCTGCAAGTTATCCGGCCTGAAAAATACATCCATTCAATAAAATCACCACTTCACTGTTGATTCATTAATAATAGCGCTCATTACATAATCTTTTTTCATCAATCAGCAATGACCATTGCGTTTTTTATTTTCCGCACCGTAATTCGCTTGCGCCCTCTCCCGCTTTGCGGCATTTTCTTTATCAAGCAAACATAAAAAGCATTACGCAACAGGTTAACGGAGAAGGTTATGTGTTCTATTTTTGGCGTATTCGATATTAAAACTGACGCAGTTGAACTGCGTAAAAAAGCCCTGGAATTGTCTCGTCTGATGCGCCATCGCGGCCCGGATTGGTCAGGTATTTACGCCAGTGATAACGCCATTCTGGCGCACGAACGTCTGTCCATCGTCGACGTCAATGCCGGCGCTCAGCCGCTGTATAACGTGAAAAAAACGCATATCCTGGCTGTTAACGGTGAAATTTATAACCATCAGGCGCTGCGAGCGGAATATGGCGATCGCTATCAGTTCCAGACGGGTTCAGACTGCGAAGTTATCCTCGCGCTGTATCAGGAAAAAGGCCCAGAGTTCCTGGATGACCTGCAAGGCATGTTTGCTTTTGCCCTGTACGACAGCGAACAGGACGCTTACCTGATTGGTCGCGATCATATCGGGATCATCCCACTGTATATGGGTTACGACGAACACGGTAACTTCTACGTCGCGTCTGAAATGAAAGCCCTGGTTCCGGTATGCCGCACGATCAAAGAATTCCCGGCCGGTAGCTATTTGTGGAGTAAGGACGGCGAAATTCGTCAGTACTATCAGCGCGACTGGTTTGAATACGATGCGGTCAAAGACAACGTGACCGATAAAAACGAGCTGCGTCAGGCGCTGGAAGATGCAGTGAAAAGCCACCTGATGTCAGATGTTCCTTATGGTGTGCTGCTGTCCGGTGGTCTGGATTCATCCGTCATTTCCGCGATTACGAAAAAATACGCGGCGCGCCGTGTTGAAGATCAGGAACGTAGCGAAGCCTGGTGGCCACAGTTACACTCCTTCGCCGTCGGGCTGGAAGGCGCACCGGATCTGAAAGCCGCGCAAGAGGTAGCGAACCATCTGGGGACCGTGCACCATGAGATCCACTTCACCGTGCAGGAAGGTCTGGATGCTATCCGCGACGTGATTTATCACATCGAAACTTACGATGTCACAACGATCCGCGCATCGACGCCAATGTACTTAATGTCGCGTAAAATTAAAGCGATGGGCATTAAAATGGTGCTGTCGGGTGAAGGCTCTGACGAAGTATTCGGCGGCTATCTCTATTTCCACAAAGCGCCAGACGCGAAAGAGCTGCATGAAGAAACCGTGCGTAAGCTGCAGGCGCTGCATATGTTCGACTGCGCCCGCGCCAACAAAGCGATGTCTGCCTGGGGTGTGGAAGCTCGCGTGCCCTTCCTGGATAAGAAATTCCTTGATGTGGCAATGCGCATCAACCCGCAGGATAAAATGTGCGGCAACGGCAAAATGGAAAAACATGTGCTGCGCGAATGTTTTGAATCTTACCTGCCTGCCAGCGTCGCATGGCGTCAGAAAGAGCAGTTCTCTGATGGTGTCGGTTACAGCTGGATTGATACCTTGAAAGAAGTGGCTGCTGAGCAAGTTTCTGACCAGCAACTGGAAACCGCCAGCTTCCGTTTCCCTTACAACACGCCATCATCTAAAGAAGCGTATTTGTACCGTGAGATTTTTGAAGAATTGTTCCCGGTTGCCAGCGCGGCGGAATGTGTGCCTGGCGGGCCATCAGTAGCCTGTTCTTCTGCCAAAGCGATTGAATGGGATGAAGCGTTTAAAACCATGAACGATCCCTCTGGCCGTGCAGTTGGCGTACATCAGTCCGCTTATAAATAAGTTAATCCTTAGAAAAGGGCCCTGCGGGGCTCTTTTTTTATGTCTGTTTTCTGTGCAAAAAAACAATTAATAACTAATAATTGCCGAATATTGCGCCATGCTGTTCGCAACCTAACCAAACAGTCACATTCCAGCTATTTTCAATGAAAAAGGGGTTGACGCTTCAAGGCTCAATACGCATAATGCGCCCCGCAACGCCGATAAGGTTACGCGAAAAAAAGATGGCTACGTAGCTCAGCTGGTTAGAGCACATCACTCATAATGATGGGGTCACAGGTTCGAATCCCGTCGTAGCCACCATCTTTTTTGCGGGAGTGGCGAAATTGGTAGACGCACCAGATTTAGGTTCTGGCGCCGCAAGGTGTGCGAGTTCAAGTCTCGCCTCCCGCACCATTCACCCGTAAGCGTTGCACGGATGGGGTATCGCCAAGCGGTAAGGCACCGGTTTTTGATACCGGCATTCCCTGGTTCGAATCCAGGTACCCCAGCCATTTTTTCTTCGATATAGCGGTTCACCGCAACGGTCATTGGGGTATCGCCAAGCGGTAAGGCACCGGTTTTTGATACCGGCATTCCCTGGTTCGAATCCAGGTACCCCAGCCATCGAAGAATATAATAGTATCAGGCTACGTAGCTCAGCTGGTTAGAGCACATCACTCATAATGATGGGGTCACAGGTTCGAATCCCGTCGTAGCCACCATATTAAGGACGTATCGACTCGTTCGGTAAAGCCAAAATATTGTTGGGGTATCGCCAAGCGGTAAGGCACCGGATTCTGATTCCGGCATTCCGAGGTTCGAATCCTCGTACCCCAGCCAATTTCAAAAGTCGTCCACATTGTGGGTGCGCCCGTTGGGGTATCGCCAAGCGGTAAGGCTCTGGTTTCTGATACCAGCATTCCGAGGTTCGAATCCTCGTACCCCAGCCATATTAAAAAAGCTCGCTTCGGCGAGCTTTTTGCTTTTCTGCGTTTATCGCCTGATGGCGCTCCGCTTATCAGGCCTACGTATTTCCCCCGTAGGCCTGCCTGAATTACAATCCTAACGCATACTTCAAGGCCTGACGTTTCAGTACGCCTGCGCGCTCTGCGGCCATTAACCCGAGATTACGCATGATACGCAGCGGCTGCAGGTTGTTGCTGAATCCGGCGTAGAACAGATCCATCCCACTCTGCATAATGAAATTATCAGTCATACGACGATTCTGATAACGCTTCAGCACCGGCTGACTGGCCCAGGATTCACCGTAGCTGCGCGCATTAACCAGCACGTCAATCAGCGCATCCACATCACGGAACCCCAGATTAACGCCCTGCCCCGCCAGCGGGTGAATGGTATGCGCGGCATCGCCTACCAGCGCAAGGCCTGGCTGCACATATTGCAACGCGTGACGACGCGTAAGCGGGAATGCCCCCGCCGCCACAGGCGTAACGTTGCCGAGTCGTGACGGGAAGTGTTTGGCGATCTCCGCCTGCAATTGCGACATAGTCAGGCCTTGCAACTGGCGGATACGCGCTGGTGAGTCATACCACACCAGCGAGGCCCAGTTATCAAACAGCGGTAAAAACGCGCGTGGGCCGTCAGGTGTAAATTGTTGCCAGGTGCTGTCGCCGGGTGCGTTCTCGCATTGTACGGTGATCAACATACAGGACTGCGCGTATTGCCAGGCATGAATACCAATCCCGGCCATTTTCCGCACCTGAGAATTTGCGCCATCCGCGCCGATCACCAGCTTCGCGCTGATTTTCTCACCGCCAGCCAGTTCAAGCTCATGCCGATCGTTATGTTGATGCAGAGAGATCAATGACGCCGGTACGCGCAGCGTGACTTTCGGGTGAGCTTCCAGCGCCTGCCAGAGCGCCTGTTGCAGAACCGTGTTTTCCACCATATAGCCCAGCAAAGGTAACTTAAGCTCGGCGGCATCAAACATGACATGGGCATTTTCCCATTCCCACGTTTCCAGACGACGGTAAGGATGACTGCGCATACCCTGAACCGTATCCCAGACCCCCAGTCCTTTCAACAACGACACCGAGGCGGAGCTAATGGCGGAAATTCTGACATCGGGCTGTCCATCAGCCACAAACGGCGCGGGAACGGCGTGTTCAATGACCGTTACCGTAAATCCATGCTGCGCCAGTCCAAGCGCCAGCGCGCCGCCGACCATCCCCCCGCCGACAATGGCAATTTCCGTTGGTTGATTTGTCATGTGGTCAATCATCCTGTTACATGTATTGTGTAAGTTTACAGGATTTTTTACCCCTTGAGGCTGACATCCGTCATACTGGTCACAACCGCGCCAAAGCAGTACACTATGCGCCCTGCATTTCAGCCACAATTTCGCAAGAGCAAGTCGATGACCAAAAAACTCCATATTAAAACCTGGGGCTGTCAGATGAACGAATACGATTCATCGAAGATGGCCGATCTGCTGGATGCCACTCATGGGTATCAACTGACCGACGTGGCGGAAGAAGCGGATGTGCTGCTGCTGAATACCTGCTCAATCCGTGAGAAGGCTCAGGAAAAAGTTTTCCATCAGTTGGGCCGCTGGAAGCTGTTAAAAGAGAAAAACCCCAATCTCATCATCGGTGTCGGTGGCTGTGTCGCGTCACAAGAAGGCGACCATATTCGCCAGCGCGCCCACTACGTCGATATTATTTTTGGGCCGCAGACTCTGCATCGCCTGCCGGAAATGATCAACAAAGTACGTGGAAGCACTAGCCGTAGCCCGGTAGTTGATATCAGTTTCCCGGAGATAGAAAAGTTTGACCGCCTGCCGGAACCGCGTGCTGAAGGTCCAAGCGCGTTTGTGTCCATCATGGAAGGCTGTAATAAATATTGTACCTACTGCGTGGTGCCCTACACCCGCGGTGAGGAAGTCAGCCGCCCGGCGGATGACATCCTGTTCGAAATCGCTCAGCTTGCGGCGCAAGGCGTGCGTGAAGTGAACCTGCTGGGGCAAAACGTCAACGCCTGGCGCGGTGAGAACTATGACGGCACAACAGGATCCTTTGCTGACCTGCTGCGTCTGGTGGCGGCGATCGACGGCATTGACCGCATCCGCTTCACCACCAGCCATCCGATCGAATTCACCGATGATATCGTTGAAGTTTATCGCGACACGCCGGAGCTGGTGAGCTTCCTGCACCTGCCGGTACAGAGCGGTTCAGATCGCGTACTGAATCTGATGGGGCGCACCCATACCGCGCTGGAATACAAAGCGATTATCCGCAAACTGCGCGCAGCGCGTCCGGACATTCAGATTAGCTCGGATTTCATCGTTGGCTTCCCAGGCGAAACCACACAGGATTTCGAGCAGACCATGAAGCTGATTGCAGACGTGAATTTTGACATGAGCTACAGCTTTATCTTCTCTGCGCGTCCTGGCACCCCGGCCGCCGATATGGTTGACGACGTACCGGAAGAAGAGAAAAAACAGCGTCTGTATATCCTGCAGGAGCGTATCAACCAGCAGGCCATGGCCTGGAGCCGTCGTATGGTCGGCACAATCCAGCGCATTTTGGTTGAAGGTACGTCGCGCAAAAGCATCATGGAGTTGTCAGGACGTACCGAAAACAACCGTGTCGTGAACTTTGAAGGCACACCGGAAATGGTCGGTAAGTTTGTGGATGTTGAAATTACCGATGTCTGGACAAACTCCCTGCGCGGTAAAGTGGTTCGCACCGAAGACGAAATGGGTCTGCGCATCGCAGAATCCCCTGAGTCGGTCATTGCGCGTACCCGCAAAGAAAACGATCTGGGTGTAGGTATTTACCAGCCTTAATCTTCTGGCCCGTCAGCTCTGGCGGGCCTTGTATTTCCTCCTGCAATCCCCATATTTATTGCAATGCTTGCGCCTTTTCCCTATGGCGTGAATAATTTCCTTAGATGCCGGTAAATGTTCAGCGTCCGGCGAGACATGCTAAAGAGGAACAGTTTGAACATAGACACTCGCGAAATCACCCTTGAACCCGCAGACAACGCCCGCCTGTTGAGCCTTTGCGGTCCATTTGATGACAACATCAAACAGTTGGAACGTCGTCTCGGCATCGAAATTAACCGTCGGGATAACCACTTTAAGCTGACCGGTCGCCCAATTTGCGTCACCGCTGCGGCTGATATTTTACGCAGCCTGTATGTCGATACCGCCCCAATGCGCGGTCAGACCCAGGACATTGAACCTGAGCAAATTCATCTGGCGATTAAAGAAGCGCGAGTGCTTGAGCAAAGCGCGGACAGCGTGCCGGAATTTGGCAAAGCGGTGAATATCAAAACCAAACGCGGAGTGATTAAACCGCGTACGCCAAACCAGGCACAGTATATCGCCAACATTCTCGATCACGACATCACCTTCGGCGTTGGCCCTGCGGGTACGGGTAAAACGTATCTTGCGGTTGCCGCCGCGGTCGATGCACTTGAGCGCCAGGAGGTCCGTCGAATTCTGCTGACCCGTCCGGCAGTGGAAGCGGGTGAAAAACTGGGCTTCCTGCCGGGAGATCTCAGCCAGAAAGTCGATCCGTATTTACGTCCGCTGTATGACGCGCTATTCGAAATGCTCGGTTTTGAGAAGGTCGAAAAACTGATCGAGCGTAACGTCATTGAGGTGGCGCCGTTGGCCTATATGCGCGGTCGTACCTTGAACGATGCGTTCATCATTCTTGATGAAAGCCAGAACACCACCATCGAACAGATGAAAATGTTCCTGACCCGTATCGGCTTTAACTCCAAAGCGGTCATCACCGGCGATATCACTCAGATTGACCTGCCGCGTAGCACCAAGTCAGGTCTGCGTCATGCCATTGAGGTGCTGGCCGAAGTCGACGAGATTAGTTTTAATTTCTTCCACAGCGAAGACGTGGTTCGCCACCCGGTAGTCGCCCGTATCGTCACGGCGTATGAAGCCTGGGAAGAAGCAGAACAGAAACGTAAAGCCGAGCTGGCAGCGGAACGCAAGCGCGAAGCTCAGGAGCAGGAGCAAAAATGAGTCAGGTTATTCTCGATTTACAGCTGGCATGTGAAGACGAAACCGGTTTACCCACAGAAAGTCAGTTTCAGGGCTGGCTGAATGCGGTAATCCCGCAGTTTCAGGAAGAGTCTGAAGTGACGATTCGCCTGGTCGATGACGCGGAAAGCCACGAGCTGAACCTGACCTATCGCGGAAAAGATAAATCAACCAACGTGCTCTCTTTCCCGTTTGAAGCTCCGCCGGGCATTGAGATGCCGCTGCTGGGCGATCTGATCATCTGCCGTCAGGTGGTTGAGAAAGAAGCTCAGGAGCAAGGTAAGCCGCTTGAAGCCCACTGGGCGCACATGGTGGTGCACGGTAGCCTGCATTTACTCGGCTACGACCATATCGAAGATGATGAAGCGGAAGAAATGGAATCCCTCGAAACAGAGATTATGCTTGCTCTGGGCTATGAGGATCCGTACATTGCCGAGAAGGAATAAGCCGTCGGGCATCTGCCCGGGCTTCCCATGAAGCCATGCGCTGAGTTTACGCGCATTGAGCGATCTATTAACTAACATGAGAACCCATACGACGCCATGAGCGACGACAATTCACACAGTAGTGACACGTTAACCAGCAAAAAGGGATTCTTTTCCCTGTTACTGAGCCAACTTTTCCACGGTGAACCCAAAAACCGCGACGAACTGTTGGAGCTGATCCGTGATTCCGGGCAGAACGACCTTATCGATGAAGATACGCGTGATATGCTCGAAGGGGTGATGGACATTGCGGACCAGCGTGTTCGCGACATCATGATCCCCCGCTCGCAAATGATTACCCTGAAACGCAACCAGACCCTGGATGAATGCCTCGATGTCATTATCGAGTCAGCCCACTCGCGTTTCCCGGTGATCAGCGAAGACAAAGATCACATTGAAGGGATTCTGATGGCCAAAGATCTGCTGCCGTTTATGCGCAGCGATGCCGAAGCTTTCAGCATGGAGAAAGTGTTACGCCAGGCGGTTGTCGTACCGGAAAGCAAGCGCGTTGACCGCATGCTGAAAGAGTTCCGCTCCCAGCGTTATCATATGGCTATCGTCATCGACGAGTTCGGCGGTGTCTCTGGTCTGGTGACCATTGAGGACATCCTTGAACTGATTGTTGGTGAAATCGAAGATGAGTACGACGAAGAAGATGATATCGACTTCCGTCAGCTCAGTCGCCACACCTGGACCATTCGCGCGCTGGCGCCAATTGAGGACTTCAACGAAGCCTTTGGCACCCACTTTAGCGACGAAGAAGTCGATACCATTGGCGGTTTGGTCATGCAGGCCTTTGGTCATCTGCCCGCTCGTGGGGAGACTATCGACATTGATGGTTACCAGTTCAAAGTGGCAATGGCCGACAGCCGTCGTATTATTCAGGTTCATGTCAGAATTCCGGACGACTCACCCCAGCCCAAACTGGACGAATAAACCCGAAACTGGATCTAAGACTACATGGCATTTGCCTCACTAATTGAACGCCAGCGCATTCGCCTGCTGCTGGCGTTATTATTCGGTGCCTGCGGGACGCTGGCTTTCTCTCCGTATGACATCTGGCCTGCGGCGATCGTATCGCTGATGGGCCTGCAGGCTCTCACCCTCAACCGCCGTCCACTTCAGTCAGCCGCTATCGGCTACTTCTGGGGCCTGGGGTTGTTTGGTTCCGGCATTAACTGGGTCTACGTCAGCATCGCGCAGTTTGGCGGTATGCCAGGTCCGGTTAACGTTTTCCTTGTGGTACTGCTTGCCGCCTACCTTTCACTCTATACCGGTCTGTTTGCTGGCGTGTTGTCACGCCTGTGGCCGAAAACAACCTGGCTACGCGTCGCCATTGCCGCGCCGGTTGTCTGGCAGATAACCGAGTTCCTGCGGGGCTGGGTGCTGACCGGCTTTCCGTGGCTGCAGTTCGGCTACAGCCAGATTGACGGCCCGCTAAAAGGGCTGGCGCCGGTGATGGGCGTTGAAGCGATAAACTTCCTGCTGATGATGGTCAGCGGCCTGCTGGCGCTGGCTATCGTACAGCGTAACTGGCAATCGCTGATTGCTGGCATGGTGCTTTTCGCTCTGCCCTTCCCGCTGCGCTATATCCAGTGGTATACGCTTGAGCCGGAAAAAACGACTCAGGTTTCGATGGTCCAGGGTGACATTCCACAATCACTCAAATGGGATGAGGGTCAGCTACTTAACACGCTGAAAATTTATCTCGACGCCACCCAGCCCGAAATGGGCAAATCACAGCTGATCATCTGGCCGGAGTCCGCTATCCCGGACCTGGAAATTAACCAGCAGCGTTTTTTGAGCATGATGGATGACCTGCTGAAATCGAAAAACAGCACGTTGATTACCGGTATCGTAGACGCGCGGCTGAATAAGCAGAACCGTTACGACACCTACAACACCATCATCACGTTGGGTAAAGACAGTCCGTACAGCTACGACTCCAGCAACCGCTACAACAAAAACCATCTGGTACCGTTTGGCGAGTTTGTCCCGCTGGAATCGATCCTGCGCCCGTTAGCGCCGTTCTTTGACCTGCCTATGTCGTCGTTCAGCCGCGGACCGTATGTGCAGCCACAGCTGCATGCGCATGGCTTTAAGCTGACCGCAGCTATCTGCTACGAAATCATTCTTGGCGAACAGGTTCGTGATAACTTCCGCCCGGATACGGACTATCTGCTCACCATCTCTAACGATGCGTGGTTTGGTAAGTCTATCGGCCCGTGGCAGCACTTCCAGATGGCGCGTATGCGTTCCCTGGAACTGGCGCGCCCGCTGCTGCGTAGCACCAACAACGGTATTACGGCGGTGATTGGTCCACAGGGTGAAATTCAGGCGATGATCCCGCAGTTTACCCGTCAGGTGCTGACCACCAGCGTGACGCCAACCACGGGCTTAACCCCGTATGCCCGGACCGGTAACTGGCCGCTATGGCTGCTTACCGCGCTGTTTGGCTTTGGCGCGCTGGTAATGAGCCTGCGCCAGCGTCGTAAATAACCTTCCTTCCCCAAGCCGGATAACGATTTGTTTATCCGGCCGACAAACTCCCTACCCTGCCCATTATGGCACGCCTATTGCTTTGTTATACAAGGCAAACGCCGTTTTGGCTGAATGTGCAACCTGGTCGCACCAAAGTTGAGCTTTGGTAGCACCTGAAAAGTGCAACAAGATATTTTTGCCCCCAAATGGTGCGGCGCACTTCGCAAAAATAAACAATAACACAGCAAATTCTTTACATTCATCCAAACTAAATGTTAACAAACATATACAAGACTGCACGTTTAAGTAGCAAACAATAACAACATCACAATGGGTATCAATGCGTCCCTGGCGCAGACGATAAAGGAGTTGGATATGCAATTACGTAAGCTCGCCACTGCTATGCTGGTCATGGGAATGTCCGCCGGTCTGGCGCACGCAGAAGACGCAGCACCAGCGGCAGGCAGCACGCTGGACAAGATCGCCAAAAATGGCGTTATCGTTGTCGGCCACCGTGAATCATCGGTACCGTTTTCTTACTACGATAATCAGCAAAAAGTGGTCGGTTATTCACAGGATTACTCCAACGCCATCGTTGAAGCCGTGAAGAAAAAACTCAACAAGCCTGACCTACAGGTAAAACTGATCCCGATCACCTCACAGAACCGTATCCCGCTGCTGCAAAACGGTACCTTCGACTTTGAATGTGGCTCCACCACCAATAACGTCGAGCGTCAAAAACAAGCGGCATTCTCTGACACTATTTTCGTTGTTGGCACCCGTCTGCTGGCGAAAAAAGGCGGTGATGTTAAAGATTTCGCTGACCTGAAAGGCAAGGCCGTGGTCGTGACTTCGGGTACCACCTCGGAAGTGCTGCTGCACAAGCTGAACGAAGAACAAAAAATGGATATGCGCATCATCAGCGCGAAGGACCATGGTGACTCTTTCCGTACTCTGGAAAGCGGCCGCGCCGTTGCCTTTATGATGGATGACGCCCTGCTGGCTGGCGAACGCGCGAAGGCGAAGAAACCAGACAACTGGGAGATCGTCGGCAAGCCACAGTCTCAGGAAGCCTACGGCTGCATGCTGCGCAAAGATGACCCTGAGTTCAAAAAGCTGATGGACGACACTATCGCCAAGGCGCAGACCTCAGGCGAAGCGGAAAAATGGTTTGATAAGTGGTTTAAAAACCCAATTCCACCGAAGAACCTGAACATGAATTTCGAACTGTCAGACGAGATGAAAGCCCTGTTCAAAGAACCGAATGATAAAGCGCTTAACTAACTAAAATAAATGGGAGGCTTCCCCTCCCTCTCGATTGCTACTCGGCACGGACAGACTATAAGCCTGATGGTCGTTCCCCATCAGGCCTGAAAACCGCAAAACGCCGAATAACAATCTTCGAGGGTAGCGCTGCTACCCTTTTTTTTCTGGAGTAGATTTATGTCTATAGACTGGAACTGGGGTATTTTTTTACAACAAGCCCCGTTCGGCAACACCACCTATCTCGGCTGGCTTTGGAGTGGCTTCCAGGTCACGGTCGCGTTATCCATCACCGCCTGGATTATCGCTTTCCTCATAGGCTCATTATTCGGCATCTTACGTACCGTTCCAAATCGTTTTCTTTCCGGGATCGGCACGCTATACGTTGAGCTTTTTCGTAACGTTCCGCTCATCGTCCAGTTTTTCACCTGGTATCTGGTTATTCCTGAACTGCTTCCGGAAAACATTGGGATGTGGTTCAAGGCTGAGTTGGATCCCAACATCCAGTTCTTCCTCTCATCGATGCTTTGTCTGGGTCTGTTTACCGCCGCGCGCGTCTGCGAACAGGTTCGTGCCGCTATTCAGTCTCTGCCTCGTGGGCAGAAAAACGCCGCACTGGCGATGGGGCTGACGTTACCTCAGGCCTACCGCTATGTTCTGTTGCCAAACGCATACCGCGTGATTGTTCCGCCAATGACCTCAGAGATGATGAACCTGGTGAAGAACTCCGCGATCGCCTCCACCATCGGCCTGGTCGATATGGCTGCTCAGGCAGGTAAGCTGCTGGATTACTCCGCCCACGCTTGGGAATCGTTTACGGCTATTACCCTGGCCTACGTGCTGATTAACGCAGTCATCATGCTGGTGATGAATCTCGTCGAACGCAAGATCCGCCTGCCGGGCAATATGGGAGGCAAATAATGTACGAATTTGACTGGAGTTCTATTGTCCCTTCCCTGCCGTACCTGCTGGACGGGCTGATCATCACGCTGAAAATCACCGTCACGGCGGTCGTCATTGGTATCGTATGGGGAACTATCCTGGCCGTCATGCGTCTGTCCAGCTTCGCGCCGATAGCCTGGTTTGCGAAAGGCTACGTCAACGTATTCCGTTCTATTCCACTGGTGATGGTACTGCTGTGGTTCTACCTGATTGTGCCTGGCTTCCTGCAAAACGTATTGGGTCTGTCGCCAAAAACCGATATTCGCCTGATCTCGGCGATGGTCGCGTTTTCGATGTTTGAAGCCGCGTACTACTCAGAGATTATCCGGGCTGGGATCCAGAGTATTTCTCGTGGACAGTCCAGCGCCGCGCTGGCGCTGGGGATGACCCACTGGCAGTCGATGAAGCTCATTATTCTGCCGCAGGCCTTCCGCGCGATGGTGCCGCTGCTGCTTACCCAGGGTATCGTACTCTTCCAGGATACCTCGCTGGTCTATGTATTAAGTCTGGCAGATTTCTTCCGTACCGCCTCCACCATTGGCGAGCGTGACGGCACGCAGGTTGAAATGATCCTGTTTGCTGGCGCCGTTTATTTTGTATTCAGTCTGAGCGCATCGTTGTTGGTCAGCTATTTGAAGAAAAGGACAGTTTAATGATTACCCTGAAAAATGTTTCTAAATGGTATGGTCACTTTCAGGTGCTGACCGACTGCTCCACGGAAGTGAAAAAAGGCGAAGTAGTCGTGGTTTGCGGTCCTTCAGGTTCCGGTAAATCCACGCTGATCAAAACGGTGAACGGTCTGGAGCCGGTACAACAGGGCGTCATCACGGTTGATGGCACCGTGGTGAACGACAAAAAAACCGATCTGGCCAAACTGCGCTCCCGTGTGGGTATGGTGTTCCAGCACTTTGAACTGTTCCCGCATCTGTCGATTATTGAAAACCTGACGCTGGCGCAGGTAAAAGTGCTTAAACGCGACAAAAAACCAGCCCGCGACAAAGCGCAAAAGTTACTGGAACGTGTCGGTCTGTCTGCGCATGCCGAGAAGTTTCCGGCTCAGCTCTCCGGGGGCCAGCAACAGCGTGTCGCCATCGCCCGGGCGCTGTGCATGGATCCTATCGCCATGCTGTTTGACGAACCAACGTCGGCGCTTGATCCTGAAATGATCAACGAAGTGCTGGACGTTATGGTTGAACTGGCCAACGAAGGGATGACCATGATGGTGGTGACCCACGAAATGGGCTTTGCGCGGAAAGTAGCGAACCGGGTAATCTTCATGGATGAAGGGAAAATTGTTGAAGACTCACCGAAAGAAGAGTTCTTCGCCAATCCGAAGTCGGACCGCGCCAAAGACTTCCTCGCCAAAATCCTGCACTAATCTTGCTGGCGCGCACCGCTATGTGCGCGCCACCTCACGCTTTATCTCTTCACTTCTCGAAACAGGTACAGCCCAGCGTTACCCTTGTCACAAAGTCCCACTTACAAGGAGCAACAATGGCACTTCCTATTCTGTTTGATTGCGATCCAGGTCATGACGACGCTATCGCAATTGTTCTCGCCCTCGCCTCACCTGAACTGAATGTGAAAGCAATCACCTCTTCTGCCGGCAACCAGACGCCCGACAAAACGCTGCGTAACGTATTACGCATGTTAACGTTACTCAACCGTACGGATATCCCCGTAGCCGGCGGAGCCGTAAAACCGCTGATGCGCGATCTGATTATTGCCGATAACGTCCACGGTGAGAGTGGGCTGGATGGCCCGGCATTGCCGGAACCCGCTTTCGCTCCTCTGGACTGTACCGCCGTGGAACTGATGGCTAAAGTGCTGCGCGAAAGTCCGGAACCAGTCACGATTGTCTCCACCGGGCCGCAAACTAACGTCGCATTGCTTTTGAACAGCCACCCGGAATTGCACGCCAAAATCGCCCGTATCGTGATTATGGGTGGTGCGATGGGCCTCGGGAACTGGACGCCCGCGGCGGAATTCAATATCTATGTTGATCCTGAAGCCGCTGAGATCGTATTCCAGTCGGGTATCCCAGTGGTAATGGCCGGGCTGGACGTCACGCATAAAGCGCAAATACATCGTGAAGATACCGAGCGATTCCGCGCTATCGGCAACCCTGTTCCGACGATCGTGGCAGAACTACTCGACTTTTTCTTTGAATATCATAAAGACGAAAAATGGGGATTCATCGGCGCGCCGCTGCACGACCCATGTACCATTGCCTGGCTGCTGAAACCTGAACTGTTTACCACCGTCGAGCGCTGGGTCGGCGTGGAAACCCAGGGCAAATACACCCAGGGGATGACTGTGGTGGATTATTACTTCCTGAGCGGCAATAAGCCAAACGCCACCGTGATGGTGGACGTGGATCGCCAGGGGTTTGTCGATCTGCTGGCAGAACGTTTAAGATATTACGCGTAAAAATGTAGGCCGGATAAGGCGCTTGCGCCACCATCCGGCATATTGCCTGATGGCGATGCTGACACATCTTATCAGGCCTACAAATGACGTTTGGCACGTCTAATCATTAAGGCTCAAACGGCCTGCGCTGGAACTGATCGTGCCCGCATTTCGGGCACAGCGGCAGTACATCCGGGGTGTATACCGCTAAATGGAAGTGGCACTTCTCGCAGACCAGATTGCCCAGGCCAACCACCTCGCCGCTGTGATAAACCCCATGATGGCTGAGATCCTGAAAGACTTCGCGCCATTCGAGCTGCGTTTTATCGGTAATATCGGCCAGTTCTTGCCAGATACTCTCTTTGATAACCCGCATAAAGACGCTGTCCGTCTCCTCATCGAGACTCTCTTCATAACTCAACGCAAACTCTTCTAAGTCGCGTCTAACGGCCCGAATGACCTCTTCCACCTCGGTTCGCGTTAACTCCCCGGTCTGCATAACTCGCTGACGCGCCTGCTCCACCAGCGCATCAATATCGCGTTCGCCGTTACGCAGGCGTTCGCTCAGTGAAGCCACCAGTTCACGGTAATATTGAGCAACCTTGTTCATCACTTCACCTCCTGGGTCGTTAACTGTCTATAATAATAGACGTTATTTACGCTACGCTTTGCAAGACTGTCCACAGAGTGTGTAAATTCGTGCAAGAATTATCCTTGCGGGAATTCAACGCTGAATGCGCGAAAGGCTGTTTTGGCGCGGGCGTTTGGGCTATGCTATGCGGATCTGAAACACCACATCTAGAGCTACGTTTGTAGCTGTATTGAAAACAGGACCACTGGCTGCCATGCAAGAGCAATACCGCCCGGAAGAGATAGAATCCAAAGTACAGCTTCACTGGGATGAGAAGCGCACATTTGAAGTGACCGAAGACGAGAGCAAAGAGAAGTATTACTGCCTGTCTATGCTTCCCTATCCTTCTGGTCGACTACACATGGGCCACGTACGTAACTACACCATCGGTGACGTAATCGCCCGCTACCAGCGTATGCTTGGCAAAAACGTACTGCAGCCCATTGGCTGGGATGCGTTCGGTCTGCCTGCGGAAGGCGCTGCGGTGAAAAACAACACCGCTCCGGCACCGTGGACGTACGACAACATCGCCTACATGAAAAACCAGCTCAAAATGCTGGGCTTTGGTTATGACTGGAGCCGCGAGCTGGCGACCTGCACCCCGGAGTACTACCGTTGGGAACAGAAGTTCTTCACCGAGCTGTACAAAAAAGGCCTGGTGTATAAGAAAACCTCTGCGGTCAACTGGTGCCCGAACGATCAGACCGTTCTCGCCAACGAGCAGGTTATCGACGGCTGCTGCTGGCGTTGCGATACCAAAGTTGAGCGTAAAGAGATCCCGCAGTGGTTTATTAAAATCACCGCTTACGCTGACGAACTGCTGCGCGATCTGGATAACCTGGATCACTGGCCAGACACCGTTAAGACTATGCAGCGCAACTGGATCGGCCGTTCTGAAGGTGTGGAAATCACCTTCGACGTGAACGGTTACGACAACACGCTGACCGTCTATACCACCCGCCCGGACACCTTTATGGGGGCGACCTACCTGGCCGTTGCCGCAGGTCATCCGCTGGCGCAGAAAGCTGCCGCGAACAACCCTGAACTGGCCGCCTTCATTGACGAATGCCGTAACACCAAGGTTGCTGAAGCCGAAATGGCGACCATGGAGAAGAAAGGCGTCGACACTGGCTTTAAAGCGGTTCACCCGCTGACTGGCGAAGAAATCCCGGTTTGGGCGGCAAACTTTGTCCTGATGGAATACGGCACAGGCGCAGTGATGGCCGTTCCGGGTCACGATCAGCGCGACTACGAATTTGCCACCAAATATGGCCTGACCATCAAGCCGGTCATTCTGACCGCCGAAGGCGCAGAGCCGGATCTGTCGGAACAAGCTCTGACCGAAAAAGGCGTGCTGTTTAACTCCGGTGAGTTCGATGGCCTCGACTTCGAAGCTGCCTTCAACGCCATTGCTGACAAGCTGGTCGCAAAAGGCGTGGGTGAGCGTAAAGTTAACTATCGTCTGCGCGACTGGGGCGTTTCCCGTCAGCGTTACTGGGGCGCGCCGATTCCGATGGTGACGCTGGAAGACGGTACTGTACTGCCAACGCCTGAAGATCAGCTGCCGGTTATTCTGCCGGAAGATGTGGTCATGGATGGCATCACCAGCCCGATCAAAGCCGATCCTGAGTGGGCGAAAACCACCATTAACGGCATGCCTGCGCTGCGTGAAACCGACACCTTCGATACCTTTATGGAATCCTCCTGGTACTACGCGCGTTATACCTGCCCGCAGTACAACGAAGGCATGTTGGATCCAGAAGCCGCTAACTACTGGCTGCCAGTTGATATCTACATTGGCGGTATCGAACACGCCATCATGCACCTGCTCTACTTCCGCTTCTTCCATAAGCTGATGCGCGACGCGGGCATGGTGAACTCTGACGAACCGGCTAAACAGCTGCTGTGTCAAGGCATGGTGCTGGCAGATGCGTTCTATTACGTGGGTGCCAACGGCGAGCGTAACTGGGTTTCTCCGGTTGATGCCATCGTTGAACGCGACGAAAAAGGTCGTATCGTGAAGGCGAAGGACGCCGAAGGTCATGAACTGGTGTATACCGGCATGAGCAAGATGTCCAAGTCCAAAAACAACGGCATCGACCCGCAGGTGATGGTTGAACGTTACGGTGCGGACACCGTGCGTCTGTTTATGATGTTCGCCTCTCCGGCTGACATGACCCTGGAATGGCAGGAATCCGGCGTTGAAGGAGCTAACCGCTTCCTGAAACGTGTCTGGAAACTGGTTTACGAACATACTTCCAAAGGTGATGTTGCTGCCCTGAACGTTGATGCTCTGAGCGAAGATCAAAAAGCGCTGCGCCGCGACGTGCACAAAACTATCGCTAAAGTCACCGATGATATCGGTCGTCGTCAGACCTTCAACACCGCAATTGCGGCGATTATGGAGCTGATGAACAAGCTGGCGAAAGCGCCGCAGGAAGACGAGCAGGACCGTGCCCTGATGCAGGAAGCGTTGCTGGCCGTTGTGCGTATGCTTAACCCGTTCACCCCACACGTTTGCTTCACCCTGTGGCAGGCGCTGAAAGGCGAAGGCGATATCGATAACGCACCGTGGCCGGTAGCTGACGAAAGCGCTATGGTTGAAGACTCAACGCTGGTTGTCGTTCAGGTTAACGGTAAAGTACGTGGCAAAATCACCGTTCCGGTAAACGCCACCGAAGAACAGGTTCGTGAACGTGCTGGCCAGGAGCATCTGGTAGCAAAATATCTTGATGGCGTTACCGTACGTAAAGTGATTTATGTACCGGGTAAACTCCTCAATCTGGTCGTTGGCTAAGCGCGGGAGGAAGCGTGCGACTTCTGACAACATTGTTGTTATCTCTGGCGGTGCTGGTCACCGCCGGGTGTGGTTGGCACCTGCGTAGTACTACGCAGGTTCCACCCTCAATGCAAACCATGATCCTGAACTCTGGCGATCCGAATGGCCCGTTAAGCCGCGCGGTGCGTAATCAACTGCGTCTGAACGGCGTTACGCTGCTTGAAGATGGTTCAATGCGTAAAGATGTGACGTCCTTACGGCTGGGAGGAGTGAGTCTCTCAAAGGATACGGCGTCGGTATTCCAGAACGGTCAAACGGCTGAATACCAGATGATAATGTCCGTAAGAGCTACCGTGCTGATTCCAGGACACGATATCTACCCCATCAGCGCCAAAGTTTATCGTTCGTTCTTTGATAACTCTCAGGCTGCACTGGCGAAGGATAACGAGCAGGACATGATCATCAAAGAGATGTACGACAAAGCGGCGGAACAGTTGATTCGTAAGCTGCCAAGCGTTCATCTGGCCGATACTCGGTCATCCAGTGCCGATGCTGAGCAAGCAGCGACGCCAGCCGCAGCGCCAGCGTCATCTCCGGCGCGTGTTTCCACCACGCTGGGTAACTGATGCTCAAGCTGTACCCTGAACAACTCCGCGCACAGCTCAATGAAGGGCTGCGCGCGGCGTATTTACTACTGGGCAACGATCCCCTCTTATTGCAGGAAAGCCAGGATGCCATCCGTCTGGCTGCCGCAACGCAAGGATTCGAAGAACACCACGCTTTTACTCTGGACACCAGCACCGACTGGGGAGAAATATTTTCACTCTGCCAGGCGATGAGCTTGTTTGCCAGTCGTCAAACTCTGCTTTTGCAGTTGCCTGAAAATGGCCCCAATGCCGCCATTAACGAACAACTCACGTCGCTCGTCACTCTGCTGCATGACGATTTGCTGCTGATTGTTCGCGGCAACAAACTGACTAAGGCGCAGGAAAACGGCGCATGGTATACCGGGCTGGCAAATAACGCGGTTCAGGTTAGCTGCCAGACACCGGAACAAGCACAGCTTCCACGCTGGGTTGCCGCGAGAGCGAAAATTAACAACCTGCAACTGGATGACGCCGCCAATCAGCTATTGTGCTATTGCTATGAAGGTAACCTGTTAGCTCTGGCGCAAGCACTTGAGCGGCTAGCATTACTGTGGCCTGATGGCAAACTCACGCTGCCTCGCGTGGAGAAAGCCGTTAACGATGCCGCGCACTTTACGCCATTCCACTGGGTGGATGCGTTGCTGATGGGCAAAAGCAAACGCGCGCTGCACATCCTGCAACAGTTACGCCTTGAAGGCAGCGAGCCGGTTATTTTACTGCGTACGATACAGCGCGAATTGCTGCTACTGGTCAATCTGAAACGGCAATCGGCCCATACGCCCTTGCGCACGTTGTTTGATAAACATCGTGTGTGGCAAAATCGCCGTGGCATGATGGGCGATGCGCTTAACCGGCTACATCCGGAACAGCTGCGTCAGGCGGTGACGCTGTTAACACGTACGGAAATTACGCTTAAACAAGACTATGGTCAGTCAGTGTGGGCGGAACTTGAGGGACTTTCCCTTTTGCTCTGCCATAAATCGCTGGCCGATGTTTTTATTGATGGTTGATATGAAATCATTGCAGGCTCTGTTCGGCGGCACCTTTGATCCGGTGCATTATGGTCATCTTAAACCGGTTGAAATTCTGGCGAATCTGATTGGCCTTTCCCGGGTCATCATCATGCCCAATAACGTGCCGCCACATCGCGCGCAACCCGAAGCATCCGGCGAACAACGTAAGCGCATGGTTGAGCTGGCCATTGCCGATAAGCCGCTGTTTTCTCTGGATGAACGCGAACTCAAACGCGATACAGCTTCCTACACCGCGCAAACGCTACAAGAATGGCGCGAAGAGCAAGGTCCGGAAGTGCCGTTAGCGTTTATTATTGGTCAGGACTCGCTGCTTACCTTTCCGTCCTGGCATGACTACCACACGATTCTGGGTAACACGCATCTCATTGTGTGCCGACGTCCAGGCTATCCCCTCGAAATGGCGCAGGAAAAGCACCAGCAGTGGCTGGAGGATCATCTGACCCATTCGCCGGAAGACCTGCACAACCTGCCCTGCGGGAAAATTTACCTGGCCGAAACGCCGTGGTTTAACATTTCCGCCACGCTGATCCGCGAGCGCCTGGAAAAAGGCGAGCCGTGCGACGACTTACTACCAGGCGCAGTGCTTGACTATATCAATCAACAAGGGCTGTATCGCTAAGCGCCTTACGTAATGCCGCCAGCAGTCGGTTATTCTCTTCCATGCTGCGAACGGCTACCCGATAATAGCGCGTATCCAGCCCCGGATAGTTGGCGCAACTGCGGATCAAAACATGTTGTTCGAGCATGGCGCGTTGCAGATCAACATCCGCCCGATCGCAGCGTAATAAACGATAATTAGCCCGGCCGGGATACACCGTCAGGCCGGACAGTGCTTGCAACTGTTGATCAAACCGCGCGCCCTCTTGCTCCAGCCATTTCCACGTCGCCTGCTGATAGGCGCTATCGCGTAAAATAATCTCGCCTGCAAGGGCAGCAAACGCATTAATTGACCACGGCATTTGTTGTCTACGCATCTGTGCAACGGCGTGCTGGTTACTGTTGACCAGATACCCCAGACGCAATCCCGGTATCGCATAGAATTTCGTCAGCGAGCGCAGCACCCAAATATGTGGATTCCCGTGCAGCAGCGGGATAAACCCCGGCTCACCGGCAATAAAATCAATAAATGCCTCATCAAGGATCAACGCAATCCCAAGCCGCTCACAACGGGCGGCGATCTCGTGCAACAGGCGGTTATCGGGCAGTAGCCCGGTGGGATTGTTGGGCGTACAGAGAAACAGGCAGTCCAGTTCTGGGGTTAACGCATCGAGGATGGCCTCGGTAAGCTGCCAGCCATCCTCTTCACGCAGCGCAAATTCATGAATCGTGCAGTCCCCCCATTGCAACGCCCGACGATATTCCGCAAATCCGGGCGTGACAATCATCGCATGGCGTGGCTTAAGGCCATGCACCAGGGTAAAAATAGACTCGGTCTCACCGTTTCCGGCCAGGATCCACGAGGCCGGAATCTGATGATGATCCGCCAGCGCCGTATGCAACTGAGCGTAATCGACATCCGGGTAACGCTCCGCGCTGTCCAGATTGTCGATAATCGCGCGTTTTAAACTTGCTGGCATACCCAGCGGGTTAATATTCGCGCTAAAATCCAGCAATTGTTCAGGCGAGATACCCAACAATTCGGCGGCTTCTCGGGTATTACCACCATGCGCGCTCTTCAATAAAGACATCGTGCCGCTCCACGTAAAAAAGGGTATTTTAGTGAAAAAACTCTGCGCAATCAGGGCAAACATCATATTTTGTGCGAATAGCTTCACGAGGAAAACATGAGACTCTGGTTAGTACGGCATGGCGAAACCGACGCCAATGTCGCCGGATTATACAGCGGCCACGCTCCCACTGCGCTAACGGAGCGGGGGATCGCACAGGCGCAAGCAGTGGGCAAGCTGTTACATAATCTTCCCGTTGACAACGTGCTTTGCAGCGAACTCGAACGCGCCCGCCATACAACCCGGTTGATCTTAGGCGAGCGCGACCTCCCGGTACGTATTATGCCTGAGCTGAATGAGATGTTTTTTGGTGACTGGGAAATGCGCCACCATCGAGATTTAGCGCGTGAAGACGCTGAAAATTACGCCTTATGGTGTAACGACTGGCAGAATGCAACGCCAACAAATGGCGAAGGCTTTCAGGCATTTTCTCAGCGGGTTGAACGCTTTATTGCCCAACTTGCCGATTACAAAGCGTGTCAAAACCTGCTGGTGGTGAGTCATCAGGGCGTGCTGAGCGTGTTAATCGCCCGCCTACTGTCCATGCCGGCTGCGGCAATGTGGCATTTCCGCGTCGAACAAGGCTGCTGGAGCGCAATAGATTTATGTGACGATTTTGCGGTTCTGAAAGTGCTTAACAGCCGGGCCGTATGGCACGACGGGGAGTGAATGCGCTGTTTTTTCTGCGGAAGGGCCTCTCTCCCATTGACACCCCCTGACAGGCTGTTATCCTCCGCAACCTGACTTTTCCCGCCTTTCAGAGCTTTGCAGAAATTGTTTTACAAAAATGGCGATGCATTCTGTGGCGTGGGGTGGGATGATAGCGCACTTCAAAAGCGCTTTCGGAGACATTTGTCCCGATATCGCCTCTGGTTCAGGTATACTAACAGACGTTTTTAACTCTTTTCACCCAGGGGGAACACTTGCAGGGTAAAGCACTCCAGGATTTTGTAATCGACAAAATTGATGACCTGAAAGGTCAAGACATCATCGCCTTAGACGTTCAGGGCAAATCCAGCATCACTGATTGCATGATTATCTGCACTGGCACGTCCAGCCGTCACGTTATGTCCATCGCAGATCACGTTGTTCAGGAGTCCCGCACTGCCGGCCTGCTGCCGCTCGGCGTGGAAGGCGAGAACGTCGCTGACTGGATCGTCGTTGACCTCGGCGATGTGATTGTCCACGTGATGCAGGAAGAAAGCCGTCGCCTGTACGAACTGGAAAAACTCTGGAGTTAATGCGTGAAGCTGCAACTTGTCGCTGTGGGTACGAAAATGCCTGACTGGGTACAAACCGGATTTACCGAGTATCTGCGTCGGTTTCCGAAAGATATGCCCTTTGAGCTGATCGAAATCCCGGCAGGAAAACGCGGCAAGAACGCGGACATTAAACGCATTCTCGACAAAGAGGGTGAGCAGATGCTGGCCGCCGCAGGCAAGAACCGCATCGTCACCCTTGATATTCCGGGCAAACCCTGGGACACGCCGCAGCTGGCGACCGAACTGGAGCGCTGGAAACTGGACGGCCGCGACGTCAGTCTGCTGATCGGCGGGCCGGAAGGTCTTTCTCCCACTTGTAAAGCAGCGGCGGAACAAAGCTGGTCACTCTCTGCGTTAACCCTTCCTCACCCTCTTGTTCGGGTTCTGGTAGCGGAGAGTCTGTACAGGGCGTGGAGCATTACCACCAACCATCCTTATCACCGTGAGTGATCATTGATTCTTGAGTAGATTAAGCAGCGGATGAAACTACAGAATTCTTTTCGCGACTATTCGGCTGAGTCCGCGCTGTTTGTGCGCCGGGCGCTGGTCGCTTTTTTGGGGATTTTGCTGCTGACCGGCGTGCTGATCGCCAACCTGTATAATCTGCAAATCGTTCGTTTTACTGATTATCAGACACGTTCGAACGAGAACCGCATTAAACTGGTACCTATTCCTCCCAGTCGCGGCATTATCTATGACCGCAACGGAATTCCGCTCGCCCTTAACCGCACCATTTATCAGATAGAAATGATGCCAGAAAAGGTCGACAACGTTCAGGAGACCCTCGACGCGCTGCGTAACGTCGTTGACCTGACGGACGATGACATTGCCGCCTTTAAAAAAGAGCGCGCCCGTTCACACCGTTTCACCTCCATTCCGGTAAAAACTAACCTGAGTGAAGTGCAGGTGGCACGCTTCGCCGTTAATCAATATCGCTTTCCCGGCGTTGAAGTTAAGGGCTATAAGCGCCGCTATTACCCCTACGGCTCTGCGCTGACCCACGTCATTGGCTACGTATCGAAGATCAACGATAAAGACGTGGACCGCCTGGACAAAGACGGCAAGCTGGCCAACTACGCGGCGACGCACGACATCGGTAAATTGGGTATTGAACGCTATTATGAAGACGTACTTCACGGCCAGACTGGTTATGAAGAAGTTGAAGTGAACAACCGCGGCCGCGTCATTCGCCAACTGAAAGAAGTGGCGCCGCAGGCCGGGCACGATATCTATCTCACCCTTGACCTGAAACTCCAGCAGTACATTGAAACGCTGTTGGCGGGGAGCCGCGCCGCCGTGGTGGTCACCGACCCGCGTACCGGTGGCGTTCTGGCGCTGGTCTCCATGCCAAGCTACGACCCCAACCTGTTTGTGGATGGCATCTCTAGTAAAGATTATTCCGGGTTGCTCAATGACCCGAATACCCCATTGGTTAACCGCGCCACGCAAGGCGTTTATCCTCCAGCGTCGACGGTTAAGCCTTACGTTGCGGTTTCTGCGTTAAGCGCAGGCGTCATCACTCGCAATACCGGTCTGTTCGATCCGGGCTGGTGGCAGTTACCCGGCTCTGAGAAACGTTACCGCGACTGGAAAAAGTGGGGTCACGGCCACCTGAACATCACCCGCTCTCTGGAAGAGTCCGCGGATACGTTTTTCTATCAAATCGCCTATGATATGGGGATAGACCGGCTTTCCGAGTGGATGAGCAAGTTTGGCTACGGTCAATATACGGGCATCGATCTTGCCGAAGAACGTTCCGGAAACATGCCAACCCGAGAATGGAAGCAAAAACGGTTTAAAAAGCCATGGTACCAGGGTGATACCATTCCGGTCGGCATCGGTCAGGGTTACTGGACGGCAACCCCTATCCAGATGAGTAAAGCGCTGATGATCCTTATCAACGACGGTTTGGTAAAAGTCCCGCATCTGCTGATGAGCACGGCAGAAAACGGCAAGCAAGTCCCATGGGTGCAGCCGCACGAACCGCCCGTTGGCGATATTCATTCCGGTTACTGGGAAATCGCCAAAGACGGTATGTACGGCGTCGCTAACCGCCCTAACGGGACTGCACATAAATATTTCGCTGGCGCGCCATACAAAATTGCGGCGAAATCCGGTACCGCACAGGTCTTTGGCCTGAAAGCTAATGAAACCTATAACGCGCATAAAATCGCCGAACGTTTACGTGACCACAAGTTAATGACGGCCTTCGCACCTTACGATAAACCCCAGGTCGCTGTCGCCATGATCCTTGAAAACGGCGGTGCGGGTCCGGCTGTAGGGACGATTATGCGCCAGATCCTTGACCACATTATGTTGGGCGACAACAACACCAATCTGCCTGCGGAAAACCCAGCGGTTGCAGCAGCTGAGGACCAATAATCGTGACGGATAATCCGAACAAAAAAACATTTTGGGACAAAATCCACATCGATCCCACCATGTTGCTTATTTTGCTGGCTCTGCTGGTCTACAGCTCGCTGGTCATCTGGAGCGCCAGCGGCCAGGATATTGGCATGATGGAGCGTAAGGTCGGCCAGATCGCGATGGGTCTGGTCATCATGGTGGTGATGGCGCAAATTCCGCCCAGGGTTTATGAAGGTTGGGCGCCCTATCTCTATATCTTCTGCATCATTCTGTTGGTGGCAGTTGATGCCTTCGGCGCTATTTCCAAAGGCGCCCAGCGCTGGTTGGATTTGGGGATCGTGCGCTTTCAGCCTTCTGAAATCGCCAAGATTGCCGTGCCGCTGATGGTCGCACGCTTCATCAACCGCGACGTCTGCCCGCCATCGCTAAAAAATACCGCGATTGCGCTGGTGCTGATTTTTATGCCCACGCTGCTGGTTGCCGCTCAGCCTGACCTCGGCACCTCAATTCTGGTTGCCCTTTCTGGCCTGTTTGTCCTGTTCCTTTCTGGTTTGAGCTGGCGCTTAATCGGTGTGGCAGTCGTTTTGGTCGCCGCGTTTATTCCGATACTGTGGTTCTTCCTGATGCATGACTACCAGCGTCAGCGCGTCATGATGTTACTCGACCCTGAAACCGATCCGCTGGGCGCGGGCTATCACATTATTCAGTCTAAAATTGCTATTGGTTCCGGCGGATTACGCGGTAAAGGCTGGCTGCACGGTACGCAGTCGCAACTTGAGTTTTTACCCGAACGCCACACTGACTTTATCTTCGCCGTCTTAGCGGAAGAACTGGGTCTGGTGGGAATCTTGATTTTGCTGACGCTGTACATTTTGCTGATTATGCGCGGGTTGTGGATCGCGGCTCGCGCACAAACCACCTTTGGCCGCGTCATGGCGGGTGGTTTAATGTTGATATTATTCGTTTATGTCTTCGTAAATATTGGTATGGTGAGCGGTATTCTCCCTGTGGTTGGGGTTCCACTCCCACTGGTCAGTTACGGAGGCTCAGCACTGATCGTGCTGATGGCCGGGTTCGGGATTGTTATGTCGATCCACACCCATAGAAAAATGTTGTCGAAAAGCGTGTAAGGGGTACGCAATGCGTAAGCAGTGGCTTGGTATCTGCATCGCAGCAGGAATGCTCGCGGCGTGTTCGAATGATGATGGTCAGCAACAGGTTGCTGTCGCGCCGCAGCCTGCGGTGTGTAATGGTCCGATTGTTGAAATCAGCGGGGCCGATCCGCGCTTTGAACCCCTGAACCCAACGGCGAATCAGGACTACCAGCGTGATGGTAAGAGCTACAAAATAGTCCAGGATCCCTCCCGCTTTAGTCAGGCCGGGCTTGCCGCTATTTATGATGCGGAGCCTGGAAGCAATTTAACCGCGTCTGGTGAAGCGTTTGATCCAATGCAGTTGACCGCTGCGCACCCGACGCTGCCGATCCCAAGCTATGCCAGAATCACCAACCTGGCAAACGGCAGGATGATCGTCGTGCGCATTAACGATCGCGGCCCTTATGGCAACGATCGCGTAATTTCACTTTCACGTGCCGCCGCCGATCGACTGAACACGTCTAACAACACCAAAGTGCGTATCGACCCGATCATCGTCGCTCAGGATGGTTCATTATCTGGACCGGGTATGGCCTGTACGACCGTGGCGAAACAAACCTATGCCCTGCCCGCTCGCCCTGATTTAAGCGGTGGTGGCACTATGTCTTCCGCACCGGATGCGGGCCAGCCGCAAAATGACATCCGCCCTATCAGCAATTCCACGCTGAAAAGCGAAGATGCCAGCGGTGCGCCGGTCAACAGCAGTGGTTTCCTCGGCGCACCGACAACGCTTGCTGCTGGTGTGCTTGAAGGCAGTGAACCCGCGCCTGCGCCACAGCCTGTAACCGCCGCACCCGCAGCATCAACTGCCCCGGTATCAGCGCCAGCGACCGTTGCCGCGCCAACCGCTGCGACCAACGGACGCTATGTCGTTCAGGTCGGTGCCGTTAGCGATCAAACCCGAGCGCAGCAGTATCAAAAGCGCTTAAGTCAGCAGTTTGGCGTCCCAGGACGGGTAGTGCAAAACGGCGCGGTATGGCGTATTCAGATGGGGCCATTCGCCAGCAAAACTGAAGCCTCCTCATTGCAGCAGCGTCTTCAATCCGAGGCGCAATTACAGTCCTTCATCACCGGCATGTAATAACGTAAACCGGGTATCTGAATTGTCAATTTCCGTAAATGACATTAACAAAGTCACGCGGAAAGTCAGATGCCTGCCCGTTATGCATTTGCTATAGTAGGGCACTTTTTTTAATTTCATCACGGACGTCGTAGTTCAGACCATGAAGACCACTTTTTCCGCTCGTTTCGTGCAGCGTATGGCGCTCACCGCGGCTCTCTGCGCAGCTACTCTCTCTGCTGCCCATGCCGATGACCTGAATATTAAAACCATGATCCCCGGCGTTCCGCAGATCGATGCGGAGTCGTATATCCTGATTGATTACAACTCAGGTAAAGTTCTGGCAGAACAGAATGCTGACACTCGCCGCGACCCCGCCAGCCTGACCAAAATGATGACCAGCTACGTCATCGGCCAGGCGATGAAAGCCGGGAAGTTCAAAGAAACCGATCTGGTCACCGTCGGCAATGACGCATGGGCTACGGGTAACCCGGTCTTTAAAGGTTCATCGCTGATGTTCCTCAAGCCAGGCATGCAGGTTCCTGTCTCTCAGTTGATCCGTGGTATTAACCTGCAGTCCGGGAACGACGCATGTGTGGCGATGGCTGACTTCGCTGCCGGTAGCCAGGATGCTTTCGTCGGCCTGATGAACAGCTATGTGAACGCGCTGGGTCTGAAAAACACCCACTTCCAGACCGTTCATGGTCTTGATGCTGACGGTCAGTACAGTTCAGCCCGCGATATGGCGATGATTGGTCAGGCGCTGATTCGCGATGTGCCTAATGAATACTCTATCTATAAAGAAAAAGAGTTCACCTTTAACGGCATTCGTCAGTTAAACCGTAACGGTCTGCTGTGGGATAACAGCCTGAATGTTGACGGTATCAAAACCGGTCACACCGATAAAGCTGGCTATAACCTTGTTGCATCCGCAACCGAAGGCCAGATGCGTCTGATCTCCGCCGTAATGGGTGGCCGCACCTATAAAGGTCGCGAAACCGAAAGCAAAAAACTGCTGACCTGGGGCTTCCGTTTCTTCGAAACCGTCAACCCGCTGAAAGTGGGTAAAGAATTTGCCTCAGAACCCGCCTGGTTTGGTAACACCGATCGCGCATCGTTAGGTGTCGATAAGGATGTCTACCTGACCATTCCGCGCGGCCGTATGAAAGATCTGAAAGCAAGTTATGTGCTGAACACCACTGAACTGCACGCGCCGCTGCAGAAAAATCAGGTTGTCGGTACCATCAACTTCCAGCTTGATGGCAAAACCATCGAGCAGCGCCCACTGGTCGTGCTGCAGGAAATCCCGGAAGGCAACTTCTTTGGGAAAATCATTGATTACATTAAATTAATGTTCCACCACTGGTTTGGCTAAAAATCGAACACTTGAAAGTGTGATTTACGTCCCCATATACTAGGTATCCAGATAACTCCCACGCGCTGTGGGAGTTATTATTTTTTGATGTAACGCCGGAGCTGACATGAAAACCAAACTTAACGAACTGCTTGAATTCCCTACTCCATTTACTTACAAAGTAATGGGGCAGGCGTTGCCTGAGCTGGTTGATCAGGTGGTTGAAGTGGTACAGCGCCATGCGCCAGGTGATTACTCTCCGACGGTAAAACCGAGCAGCAAAGGCAACTACCACTCGGTCTCTATCACCATCACTGCTACGCACATTGAGCAGGTTGAAACGCTGTACGAAGAATTAGGTAATATCGATATCGTACGCATGGTGCTGTAAAACCTGTCGGTTACCCGCTGCATCCCCGCTCGGGTAACCTCTTCCTCCTGTGATATACTTTTCCCCTCTTTAACATTCTCTACTCTGTGTGAGTATCTACGGAGATGCCGTTTTGTATCAGGATAAAATTCTGGTCCGCCAGCTCGGTCTTCAACCTTACGAGCCAGTCTCTCTGGCCATGCACGAATTTACCGATACCCGCGATGAAAACAGTCATGATGAAATCTGGCTGGTAGAGCATTATCCTGTCTTTACTCAGGGTCAGGCCGGTAAAGCCGAGCACGTACTGATGCCGGGAGATATTCCGGTGATTCAGAGCGATCGTGGTGGTCAGGTGACCTACCACGGACCGGGCCAACAGGTCATGTATGTGCTGTTGAACCTGAAACGCCGCAAACTGGGTGTTCGCGAGCTGGTTACGCTGCTGGAGCAAACTGTCGTCAATACCCTTGCGGAAATTGGCATCGACGCCCACCCGCGAGCCGATGCGCCTGGCGTTTATGTCGGTGAGAAGAAAATCTGCTCATTAGGGTTACGTATTCGTAAGGGATGTTCATTTCACGGCTTAGCGCTCAACGTGGATATGGACCTGTCGCCTTTCCTGCGTATCAACCCTTGCGGTTATGCCGGAATGGAGATGGCAAAAGTATCGCAATGGGATAGCGCGGCCACCACTGAGAGCATTCGCCCACGCCTGCTGGCCAACATTCTGGCGTTGTTGGGTAACCCACCGCACGAATACGTTGCGGACTAAAAATGCGGTCATACTTTGCCACGGCATATGTTGTGGCAAATGGCACAAAACAACAACTATTTTACATTTTGCCAGCCTGTCAGGCTGCTTTCTGGCCCGTTTCAATGATATACTGCGTATCACTAATTCAAAAATAGTTGATAAATGCAACATTCCCTTGAATTGAAACGCTTTCCTTCGTAATTCGCAACTGGAACACGCAAGCTATGAGTAAACCCATTGTGATGGAACGCGGTGTTAAATACCGCGATGCCGATAAGATGGCTCTTATCCCGGTTAAAAATGTGGCAACAGAGCGTGAAGCCCTGCTGCGTAAACCGGAATGGATGAAAATAAAACTGCCAGCGGACTCCACTCGCATCCAGGGCATCAAAGCGGCAATGCGCAAAAACGGCCTGCACTCTGTCTGCGAAGAAGCTTCCTGCCCTAACCTGGCTGAATGTTTCAATCACGGAACCGCAACCTTTATGATCCTCGGCGCAATCTGTACTCGCCGTTGCCCATTCTGTGACGTTGCCCATGGCCGTCCGGTTGCGCCTGATGCCAACGAGCCGTTGAAACTGGCTCAGACCATTGCGGACATGGCGCTGCGCTATGTCGTCATTACCTCCGTTGACCGTGACGATCTACGTGACGGCGGTGCTCAGCACTTTGCTGACTGTATCACTGCTATTCGCGAGAAAAGTCCGTCGATTAAGATCGAAACTCTGGTGCCTGACTTCCGTGGTCGTATGGATCGCGCGCTGGATATTCTCACGGCCACACCGCCGGACGTATTTAACCACAACCTCGAAAACGTACCGCGTATTTACCGTAACGTACGTCCGGGAGCTGACTACAACTGGTCGCTGAAGCTTCTGGCGCGTTTCAAAGAAGCGCACCCGGAGATCCCGACTAAATCGGGTCTGATGGTAGGTCTGGGTGAAACCAATGCCGAAATCATTGAAGTCATGCGCGATCTGCGCAGCCATGGCGTGACCATGCTGACGCTGGGGCAGTATTTACAGCCGAGCCGCCATCACCTGCCAGTGCAACGCTACGTCAGCCCGGATGAGTTCGACGAGATGAAAGCCGAAGCCATGGCGATGGGATTTACCCATGCAGCCTGCGGCCCATTCGTTCGTTCTTCATACCACGCTGACATGCAGGCTAAAGGGCTGGAAGTGAAGTAATCGTGTAATACTCACTTACATTTCAGCAATAAAAAAACCGGCAAATTGCCGGTTTTTTTCATACAGAGCACACAGTAAGAGCATCATGCTCCTGACATTACTCTTTATGAGAGAGCTTTTCCGCCTGAACGCTACCATCAGCCTCTTTTCTGGCATCGGCATTATCGTCGTTCATCGCTTTCTTAAAGCCCTTAATTGCCGTTCCCAGGTCTCCACCCAGTGTACGTAACTTCTTGGTACCAAACAGCAGAACGACCAGTGCGGCAACCACCAGCAGTTTGGTAATACTAATCTCACCCATAGATACCTTCTTAACTTAAACCAGGCTGCATAAAGCGCCATATTAACCTGAGAATATTAACGGCCTTTCGACGCGCGCACACAATAGCAATCTGTAACAATGTGAATCAAGCCTTGTTTAAAAAAACGTCATAATAATTGCGGTGGCGCAAAGCGTCGGTTACTTAATACCGGAAGTTGGGCCCTGACCTGCTTCACCCGCTCTGCTGAAACCTCGGCCATAATCAGCGCAGGCGTTTCTGCCGCGGCGGCAATGGTCACGCCAAAAGGATCGATGACCCGGCTTTGACCAATGTTCTTATTACCACATTCTCCTGCCGCAATAACATAGCAAGTGGCATCCAGGGCTCTTGCCGCCAACAATGTTGCCCAGTGATGCTCTTTTAGTGCTCCCCGCACCCATGCGGCAGGTAAAGCGAGTATGTCTGCCCCCTGCAGAGCGTGCGCTAACGCCAGCTCAGGGAAACGCAGGTCATAGCAGGTCATCAACCCTACCTTTAATCCGTCTACGTCCAGCAGCGGCGCTATGGCGTCTCCAGCATCGACATTCCGCGACTCCTGAATCGCGAACGCGTCGTAAAGATGCAATTTTGCATAATGGGCAACCACCCGGCCTCCTCGTAACGCCACCAACATGTTAAATGCCCGGCCTGGCACAGAAGGAACATGAATCGTCAGGATTGTCGTCATCTCATTTTGCGCGCTTTCCTGGAGTAAACGTGTCAGAAACCCACCCTCCAGCAATTGTGCTGACTTTACTGACAGGTCAGGGTCAATATCGTTACGGGCCAGCAACGCCTCCGGTAGTACCAACAACGATACTCCCTCTCCTGCGGCCTGAGACATCAATGATGCACAGGTTTCTGCATTCCTTTCCCACGAAGGTCCCACGGCAAACTGCCCTGCTGCAACGAACATATTCCCTCCAGAAAAGTTTGTCAGGCTCGCCAACAACGATTATTCAGCGTTACACTCACCCTATATACAATCAAATAGCAGGATTTAGCAGTGTTACAACTTCTTTTAGCGGTTTTTATCGGTGGTGGTACAGGTAGCGTAGCAAGATGGATGTTGAGCATGCGCTTCAACCCACTGCATCAGGCTATTCCATTCGGTACACTGGCGGCAAACTTACTTGGCGCGTTTATCATTGGTATGGGTCTGGCGTGGTTTAATCGTATGACAAACATCGATCCAATGTGGAAGGTTCTGATTACTACCGGCTTTTGCGGCGGGCTGACAACGTTCTCCACCTTCTCGGCAGAGGTCGTATTTTTACTTCAGGAAGGACGCTTTGGCTGGGCTATGGTGAATGTGCTGGTTAATCTACTGGGATCATTTGCGATGACCGCTCTGGCATTCTGGCTGGTTTCTGCCTCTCCCGCACATTAGAGCGAAAAAAACCCGCAATTAAGCGGGTTTTGAATGCTTGCTGTCGTATGCTTACAGAGCGATTACGTTTGCAGCAGAAGGGCCTTTGGCACCGTTAGTGATTTCGAACTCTACGCGCTGACCTTCAGCCAGAGTTTTAAAACCATTGGTCTGGATTGCAGAGAAGTGTACGAACACGTCTTTGCTGCCATCTTCCGGAGTAATGAAACCGAATCCTTTGGACTCATTAAACCACTTAACGTTACCTTTAATCTTAGACATCAAAATTACCTTTACATGAAAAATAGACACAAATGCTGTGTCGGGTATCAGTACAACAATTGTGGTGCGCTTTGTCCAGTCGAACTTTATCAAAAAGTGATAAATGTCGCGTTATTTTTCAGTGAGAGTTGCCATCTATCTGTTTTTTAATGATTTTTAATACCTGGCTGACACTACAGATAGCCTATCAAAACTGGAAGCGTAACCACGCAAAGTAGACGTTACCATTGTTATAGGTTCCTGGAATGTAGGTCATCTGGAACGTTGCCGGACCATAACCAATTGACGCCAGCGGTAACAGCACCGGCACGGGTATGTAGTTCCAGTTATCGCGCGCGGTAAAGCCAGCAGTAAAGCCAAGGCCGGTATGGAAGTTTTCATCAGGCAGCGGACGCCATGTTTTCTCCCAGCCGTAGCCGCCAATCGGTTCCCATTTATTGTAGGAATCCTTAAAGGCCATAATATAAAGCCCGTGCCAGTTTCCTTTATCATCCCAGCGGGATTGGCCAAATCCTGCCCCCCAAGGTCGCTCGTTGTAGCGATCCGTTTTTTCTTTATCGTAAGCAAAACGGGCATGCCAGGTAATAGCCGGTACATACAGATCATAATGTTCCGGCTGCTGCCAGGTTTCACTGACATTATCTTTAAACGTGGCAAACCAGCCTTTATCTTCAGCAGCCCCTTGGGGAATGAAAGCTAACTGAATAAAAAGAAATGAAAAAATGAGAAAATATCGTTTAGCGACAATCACAACTTAATTACCATCCTGGGAGTTATTAGCAATTGTAGCAAACTCAACCTTAATGTTAACTTAACAAAAATGCGCAGGTAAAAAATCAGAATATTCTTTGGATAATGCTTATAAGATGATTCCCCTCTATTTACCGGGCTTTATTACAGGAATAAGTTTCTCTTAATTGCTATTAAATTGTTCTTTTCAAACGTGACAAGCAAACAAAGAAACAATAATTTAACATTTTAATATCAAAATACACACAACAGCAATGCGTTTCACAGTTTTTGCCGGGGAGATTCTTTTTTAAACCACGATGTTGAAAAAACAGTCTGGCCATCGGTTGAATCCGTATTTTTATTGATTTCAATCAGCAATAGTTATCGGTTTATTAGGCACATTCTGTCACCACTTTTTACTTTTTTTAGTTTTTTTACTTTCTGGGCAGCAATGCGACAGGGGAAACAATGTTGACATTTATTGAACTCCTTATTGGGGTTGTGGTTATTGTGGGTGTGGCGCGCTACATCATCAAAGGTTATTCCGCCACCGGCGTACTGTTTGTTGGCGGTCTGGTTTTGCTGATTATCAGTGCGGTGATGGGACATAAAGTTCTGCCTTCCAGCGCAGCAACGACAGGCTATACTGCTACAGACATTGTTGAATACATTAAAATTTTGCTGATGAGCCGCGGTGGCGATCTCGGCATGATGATTATGATGCTGTGTGGTTTTGCCGCCTACATGACGCATATTGGCGCGAACGATATGGTAGTTAAGCTGGCCTCCAAACCGCTGCAATATATCAACTCACCTTATCTGTTGATGATTGCCGCCTATTTTGTCGCCTGTCTGATGTCGCTGGCAGTCTCGTCAGCTACCGGCTTGGGTGTATTGCTGATGGCAACGCTGTTCCCGGTCATGGTAAACGTTGGGATCAGCCGTGGCGCCGCGGCGGCCATATGTGCCTCCCCCGCTGCAATCATTCTTTCACCGACATCCGGTGATGTGGTGCTGGCGGCAAAAGCCGCAGAAATGCCGTTGATTGATTTCGCGTTTAAAACCACGCTGCCAATTTCCATTGCCGCCATCATTGCTATGGCGATCGCACACTTTTTCTGGCAGCGCTACCTGGATAAAAAAGAGAACATTTCTCACGAAATGTTAGACGTGGCAGAAATCACCACTACCGCGCCGTCTTTTTACGCCATCCTGCCGTTTACACCGATCGTAGGCGTCCTGATTTTTGATGGTAAATGGGGTCCACAGCTGCACATCATTACGATTCTGGTACTGTGCATGCTCATCGCCGCCGTTCTGGAATTTATTCGTGGATTCAACACTCAAAAGGTGTTTTCAGGTCTGGAAGTCGCTTACCGTGGCATGGCGGATGCCTTTGCCAACGTAGTAATGCTGCTCGTTGCAGCGGGTGTTTTTGCCCAAGGGCTGAGCACCATCGGCTTTATTCAGAGTCTGATCTCTATCGCCACCTCGTTTGGCTCAGCAAGCATTATTCTGATGATGGTGCTGGTGATCCTGACGATGCTGGCGGCAATGACTACAGGCTCCGGTAACGCCCCGTTCTATGCTTTCGTTGAGATGATCCCTAAGCTGGCACATTCTTCCGGCATTAACCCGGCTTATCTTGTTATCCCGATGCTTCAGGCTTCTAACCTTGGGCGCACAATTTCCCCGGTCTCCGGCGTGGTTGTGGCTGTCGCAGGGATGGCGAAGATTTCTCCGTTCGAAGTGGTGAAACGTACCTCGGTTCCGGTACTGGTCGGACTGCTGGTGGTGATTATCGCCACCGAAGTGATGGTACCAGGCTCTTCTTCAGCCGTTGTTGGCGGCTGACTTTCAGCGAAATGTAGGCCGGATAAGGCATTTACGCCGCATCCGGCATTTCAACCCCGTTGCCGGATGGCGATGCTAAAGCATCTTATCCGGCCTACTTAAGAAATCAGCATTTAGCCGCCGTGATAAATACGCTGCGGCCTGCCTACCTTCCCGTGAATAATCTCCGCGATAATCAAATGGCGGCTGGCACAGTACTCCAGATAGCGTCTGGAGGTCGTACGACTGATGGTGAGCGCCTGGGCGATCGTTTCCGCAGTATGATGTACCGTCGGATCGGCAAATAGCTTCAGCACCGCATTCAGCGTTAACGCATCAATCCCGGTCGGCAAATCGCCTTTCGGCTCGCCGCGCGCGTAGGCGTTAAACATTTCATCAATCTGCTTTTGACTAGCGTTGTCATTGCCTGCCAGCATGCGTCTGCGCTGTTGATACCGCGTAAGCGTCTGCCCCAACCGCTCGTAAGCGATAGGTTTGACCAGATAATCAAACGCGCCGCTGCGCACGGCCTCGGAGACCGTTTCCATATCGCTGGCCGCCGTGGTAAAGACCACACCGCCCGGATAGCGCGCCTGGGTCAGCTCATGCAACAAAGTAATACCCTTACCGTCCGGTAAGTAGTTATCAAGAAGAATCAAACCGGGCTTAAAACGCTCAATCATCATTCTTGCCTGCGCAAGATTACCCGCCAGCCATATCTGGCTGAAGCCGGGTATATGGCGGATATATTCAGCATGCATTTCCGCCAGTAGCGTTTCATCCTCAACGATCAGTAGCGTTAATGGTTCCGTCATTATTTTTTTTCACTTTCGGAAGAAATAAAGAAAATAAGGTGCCGCAAGGGGAGTTATCTTCGAGCGTAATCACCCCGTTACAGCGCCTCACATAACTTGCAATCAGATACAAACCGATGCCATGTTCGCCTGGTTCATCGGTACGGGTGCTTACACCCTGTTCAAATATTTTTTCACGCAATGCTTCCGGCACACCGCATCCCTGATCGGCAACTTCGATGACCACATCATCCCCTTCGTCGCTCAAATAGAGTTCGACGACTTTGTTGCCTTGCTGGGTGCGTAAACTCGCTTCAAATGCATTATCAAGCAGATTGCCAACAATTGCTGCAAACTCTGTGCTATCCAGCCCTTCAGGCAGTTGGTGCAGTTGGCTGCCAGGAACAATGGCCATCGTAAGACCCAGTTCCCGCGCACGTTGTACCTTACCAAATAACAATCCCGCCACCTGACGATCGGCAAAGGCGCCGCGCAGGCTGTCAATCAGTTGCTGCTGTGCCTGTGACTCTCCCTGAACCATAGCCAGCACCCGGTCATACTCTTTCATTTGCAGCAGGCCATTGATGGTCGACATCCAGTTCAGGTGCTCATGACGCAGCGTTCTCAGGCTCTCAACATACTGTTTGATTTGCGTTAATTGTGCATTAAGGGTAGCAATTTCATCTTTACTACGAAAACTGATAATGGCGCCGAGCAGGTCGTCACCGGAGCGAATCGCCTCACGGTTGGCGATAACGCTCAACCCATTAAAATTAACCATCGCATCCTGGCGTTGTTCCGCAATCTGCTGGGTGAAAAAGTCCGATGGCTGAACGACTTCATTTACCGGTTTGCCCAGCCACTTTCGACCCGGCGATGACAGCCCCAGCATTTTCCTCGCACTGCGGTTAATCGCGGTGATATATCCGTCAGGATCAACGGCAATCAACCCTTCATACACCGAGCTGAACAGCGCTTCCTGCTGACGCACCACCCGCGCGATTTGTTTAGGTTCCATCCCTAACATCTGCCGACGAATATGGGCAGCAAAAAACCAGGAGAGCAGCATAAGTACCAACAACAACAGGATAAATACCCCAGCCATTGGCAGTAAGAAATCCGATCGCCAGCTGTCAATTTTACTGATCAGATAGCCAATTGAGACCACGCCAATGATTTTGCCATCGTCATCAAAGATAGGAGTTTTGGCGCGCATTGCCATCCCAATAGATCCTTTACCGGTAATAAAGTAGCTCTCACCTTTTTCCAGCGCGCCAGGCTTGGTGAACTGCATCGGGTAACCAATTTTTTCCGGGTTCGGATGATAAAGACGAATGGAGTGCGTATCTCCAATAACGACATAGTCGAAATCAGTCCCACTCTGTAGTTTGTCGGCAATAGTCGCCAGACGCTTGTAATCACGATGCTTCACCGCCGCGATGATGCTGTCATTAGAGGCGATGATTTTGGCCTGGTTCATTGCCATATCACGGACGTGTGTCGTCAGATAATCTTCAAAACTGGCGGTAAAGTATTGTGCTAACGCTGCGATAATAAGAACAGAAACGACCAGAATGAGCAGAAAGATGCGTAACGGAAACGCCAGACTGCGAAAAAAAGGAAACCGTGTTTTATTTTTCTGCTCTGCCATAATTTTTCCTCACCGACGTTACCGAAACTTATTTTCTATTGTAGTTGTAATAAAAATGTTTTATTTAAAAGTCACGGTATAAAACAGGATCGTTGCAGATTCCCCACCTTAAATCAATTAAACAAATTAAAACCGCGCGCTATTTCCGAGTTAAATTAATTAAAAAACTTAAAACCATAAAACACATTAAAACCTTCTAACTTATTGTGAAATAAATCAAAAATTACCTCCAAAATACTCCTTACGATGTATGCAGCAGGGAAAAAAAGAAATACTCCGTAATAAAAAATCATTCCCTTCAATTGCAAACGAAACGTTATCAGGTTGCTAATCAGAGCAACAAAAACAGAAACCCAGTAACAAATATAGCGTCGGGGCTCTATTCACTATGTTCGGTAATAATATATTCACGCAAGTCAAACGCTCAGAAAATAAAAAGATGGCGGCTATCGCGCAATTTCTGAAAGAGAACGATCTGAGCGTTGATACCACCGTCGAAGTATTTATCACCGTCACCCGTGACGATCGCCTGATTGCCTGTGGCGGTATCGCCGGAAATATCATTAAGTGCGTCGCGATTTGTGAGTCCGTGCGCGGTGAAGGCCTGGCGCTGACGCTGGCGACAGAACTCATCAACCTCGCCTATGAGCGCCACTGTACGCACCTCTTCATCTATACCAAAACCGAGTACGAATCGCTGTTTAAACAGTGCGGCTTTTCCACGCTCACCAGCGTGCCCGGCATTATGGTATTGATGGAAAACAGCACCACACGGCTGAAACGCTACGCCGAATCGCTGGCAAAACAGCGTCATGAAGGGAAAAAAATTGGCTGTATCGTCATGAACGCCAACCCCTTCACCAACGGTCATCGTTTTCTGATCCAACAGGCGGCCGCGCAATGTGACTGGCTGCATCTGTTTTTGGTGAAAGAAGATACCTCGCGTTTTCCGTATGAAGACCGACTGGATCTGGTACTCAAAGGGACAAAAGACATTCCGCGTTTAACCGTGCATCGCGGTTCGGAATACATCATTTCCCGCGCCACGTTCCCGTGCTACTTCATCAAAGAGCAGAGCGTTATTAACCACTGCTACACCGAAATAGACCTGAAAATCTTCCGCCAGTACCTGGCCCCGGCTCTCGGCGTTACGCACCGTTTCGTGGGTACCGAGCCGTATTGCACCGTCACCTCCCAGTACAACAACGATATGCGTTACTGGCTGGAGACCCCAACGCTTCCCGCCCCACCGATTGAACTGGTGGAAATTGAGCGGCTGTGCTTCCAGGAGATGCCGATTTCCGCCTCCTGGGTGCGCAAGCTGCTGGTTAAAAAAGATCTCACGGCTATCGCATCCCTGGTTCCTGACGCCACGCTGCGCTATCTGCAAAGCATGGCTGAACGAGCCTCATCGGGTGCGGCAGTCCGCCAAAATACCCCCGCATTAGCAACAGGTGAAAAATGAAAATAAACCAGGCAGCCGTCGCAGGCACACTCGAGTCCGGTGATGTGATGATCCGCATCGCCCCACTCGATTCGCAGGATATTGACCTGCAGGTTAACAGTAGCGTCGAAAAGCAGTTCGGTGATGCCATTCGGGCCACCATTCTGGACGTACTGTCCCGCTACAACGTACGCGGCGTGCAATTAAATGTTGATGATAAAGGCGCACTGGACTGCATTTTACGTGCGCGACTGGAAGCACTACTGGCCCGCGCTGGCGGTATTCCGGCACTGCCATGGGAGGATTGCCAGTGATTGCCGAATCTTTGCAACAACGTAAAACCCGTACCCGCCGTAGCATGTTGTTCGTACCGGGCGCCAATGCCGCCATGGTCAGCAACTCGTTTATCTACCCGGCTGATGCGCTGATGTTCGACCTGGAAGACTCCGTCGCGCTGCGTGAAAAAGATACCGCCCGCCGCATGGTGTACCACGCGCTGCAGCATCCGCTGTATCACGACGTTGAAACCATCGTGCGCGTGAACGCCCTCGACTCCGAATGGGGCATCAACGATCTCGAAGCTGTTGTGCGCGGCGGCGCTGACATCGTGCGTTTACCGAAAACCGATACCGCACAGGATGTCACCGACATTGAAAACGAAATCCTGCGCATCGAAAACGCCTGCGGACGTGAGCCCGGCAGCACCGGCCTGTTAGCCGCCATCGAGTCGCCGTTAGGCATTACCCGCGCGGTAGAAATCGCCCACGCTTCAGAACGCCTGATTGGTATTGCCCTGGGTGCAGAAGATTATGTGCGTAACCTGCGTACTGAACGTTCCCCGGAAGGGACTGAACTGCTGTTTGCCCGCTGCTCTATTTTACAGGCTGCGCGCTCTGCCGGTATTCAGGCGTTCGATACCGTCTATTCCGATGCCAACAACGAAACAGGTTTCCTGCACGAAGCCTCACACATCAAGCAGCTGGGTTTTGACGGCAAGTCGCTGATCAACCCTCGCCAGATTGAACTTCTGCACAACCTGTATGCCCCGACGCGTAAAGAGCTGGCTCACGCCCGTCTGGTGGTGGAAGCCGCTGAAGCTGCCGCCCGCGAAGGTCGTGGCGTGGTTTCCCTGAACGGCAAGATGGTTGACAGCCCGGTTATCGAGCGCGCCCTTCTGGTTATCTCCCGGGCAGAACTTTCCGGCATTCGCGAAGAATAAGGCAAAAAAATGACGCAGAAAATCGAACAGTCTCAACGCCAGGATCGCGTGGCGACCTGGAGCCGTCATGCAGAAAGCGAGCTTTCCGCTTATCAGAGCACCGCAAAAGCAGAACTGCAGGCGCAAAAACCGCGCGACAAAAAGCTGTGCGCTAATCTGGAAGACGCCATTCGTCGTTCAGGTTTACAGGATGGTATGACCATCTCTTTCCACCACGCATTTCGCGGTGGTGATCTGACGATTAACCTGGTGATGGACGCCATCGCCAGCATGGGCTTTAAAAATCTGACGCTGGCCTCAAGCTCCCTGAGCGACTGCCATGCGCCGCTGGTTGAGCACATCCGTCAGGGCGTGGTCAGCCGAATTTATACCTCCGGGCTGCGTGGCCCGCTGGCAGAAGAGATCTCTCGTGGTCTGCTGGCTGAGCCAGTGCAAATCCACTCCCACGGCGGTCGTGTACACCTGGTGCAAAGTGGCGAGCTCAACATTGATGTCGCATTCCTCGGCGTACCGTCCTGCGACCAGTTTGGTAACGCTAACGGTTATACCGGTAAAGCGTGCTGCGGTTCACTGGGCTATGCCCGCGTCGATGCCGAAAACGCCAGACAGGTTGTCCTGCTGACAGAACAGCTACTGACCTATCCGCATAACCCGGCCAGCATTACCCAGGATCAGGTGGATCTGATCGTGCAGATCGACCAGGTCGGCGATGCGGACAAAATTGGTGCGGACGCGACCCGTATGACCACCAATCCACGTGAATTGTTGATCGCCCGCAGTGCGGCAGACGTCATTGCTAACTCCGGTTACTTCAATGAAGGCTTCTCATTGCAGACAGGCACCGGCGGCGCATCTCTGGCCGTTACCCGTTTCCTGGAAGACAAAATGCGTAGCCGTGACATCCATGCCGATTTCGCGCTGGGCGGCATCACCGCCACCATCGTTGATCTGCATGAAAAAGGCTTAATCCGCAAACTGCTGGATGTACAAAGCTTCGACAGTGCCGCCGCGAAATCTCTGGCCCGCAATCCAAATCACATTGAGATCAGCGCTAACCAGTACGCTAACTGGGGCTCGAAAGGCGCATCCGTTGACCGTCTGGACGTTGTGGTCCTGAGCGCATTAGAAGTCGACACCAGCTTCAACGTTAACGTACTGACCGGCTCCGACGGCGTACTGCGTGGCGCTTCCGGTGGTCACTGCGATACGGCTGTGGCCGCAGCGCTTTCCATCATCGTCGCACCGCTGGTTCGCGGACGCATCCCGACACTGGTAGATAACGTGCTGACCTGCGTAACCCCAGGTTCCAGCGTTGACATTCTGGTTACCGACCACGGTATCGCCGTCAACCCTGCCCGCCCTGAACTGGCGGAACGCCTGCAGGAAGCTGGCATGAAAGTGGTGTCGATTGAATGGCTGCGCGAACGTGCCCAGCAGTTAACCGGTCAACCGCGCGCCATCGAATTTACCGACCGCGTAATTGCCGTTGTGCGCTACCGCGATGGTTCGGTCATTGACGTTGTGCATCAGGTGAAGGAATAAGCCATGCACCTGCTCCCTGAACACGCCACCTGCCACGCGGTCTCCATTCCCGGGCTGCTCGCCAGCCGCGATGAGAGACAGGCAAGGCAGCATGCCTGGCTCACGCGTCATCACGCGCCACTGGTCTCGTTTACCGTGGTCGCGCCAGGTCCGGTTAAAGACAGCGAATTAACCCGTCGCATCTTTAATCACGGCGTCACCGCCCTGCTCGCGCTGGCGGAAAAATCCGCCTGGATTGTCAGGGAGCAAACTGCGCTGGTCTCTGCCAGCGGACCGGAAGGCCTGCTGGCCATTGAGGCTCCGGCCCGGGACCTCAAGCTCGCCACTATCGGACTTGAACATTCACATCCGCTGGGACGGTTATGGGACATCGACGTCCTGAACCCTGAAGGGGAAATTCTGTCCCGGCGTCATTTCGCGCTCCCTGCCCGCCGCTGTCTGCTGTGCGGGCAAAGCGCTGCCGAATGCGCGCGGGGTAAAACTCACGCGCTTTCCGACTTACTCACTCAGATGGAGGCTCTGCTGCATGATGCCGATTCCCGCCACATCAACTCATAACGCAGTCCTTCCTCTGGATCTGCCTGACGCTTACGCCACGCTGGCGTGGCGCGCCATGCTGACGGAAGTCAACCTGTCGCCCAAACCGGGTCTGGTGGATCGTATTAATAACGGCGCGCATAAAGATATGGCGCCGGAAGATTTTTATCGCAGTGCTGAAGCGATTCAGACATGGCTGCCGCGTTTTATCGAATACGGCGCATTTAGCGCACAGCAGTCGCCGGAAGATGTCCTGCAAGGACTGCGTCCTCTGGGCATGGCCTGCGAAGCCGATATGTTTCGCGCCACTGCCGGAGTGAACACCCATAAAGGCAGCATCTTCTCGCTGGGATTACTGTGCGCCGCCATTGGCCGCCTGCTCCAGCTCCGCCTGAGCGTTACCGCTGAAACCCTTTGCTCTACGGCAGCAACATTTTGCCGTGGCCTGACCGGGCGCGAACTGCGCCAGAACAACCAACAACTCACGGCCGGCCAACGTCTTTATCAGCAACTGGGATTAACCGGCGCCCGTGGCGAAGCCGAAGCAGGATATCCCCTCGTTATTCAGCATGCTCTGCCGCACTACCGCGCCCTGCTGGCTGAGGGTCGCGATCCTGAACTGGCGTTACTCGATACGTTACTGCTGCTGATGTCTGTCAACGGCGACACCAACGTGGCTTCCCGTGGTGGCGCAGAAGGTTTGCGCTGGTTACAGCAGCAGGCCTCCACGTTGTTGCAACAAGGCGGGATTCGTACCCCCGCCGATCTCGAATACCTGCGCCAGTTCGACCAACAGTGTATTGAACGCAACCTCAGTCCCGGGGGCAGCGCCGATCTGCTGATCGTCACATGGTTCTTAGCTCAGATTTCACAAGTTCATCATTATCACAATTAAAGATCCTTTCCGGAGAATCACACACATGTCTTTAGCAAAAGATAAAATTTGGAAGTTACTGGCCCCATTGGTAGTCATGGGCGTCATGTTTCTTATCCCCGTCCCTGATGGCATGCCCCCACAGGCATGGCACTATTTTGCCGTGTTCGTGGCCATGATTGTCGGGATGATTCTGGAGCCAATTCCGGCAACGGCAATCAGCTTTATCGCCGTGACGATCTGCGTTATCGGCAGTAACTATCTGCTGTTTGACGCTTCCGAGCTGGCCGACCCGGCATTCAAAGCGGGTAAGCAAGCGCTGAAGTGGGGTCTGGCGGGCTTCTCCAGCACCACCGTGTGGCTGGTGTTTGGCGCGTTTATTTTCGCACTGGGTTATGAAGTTACCGGCCTGGGTCGTCGTATCGCGCTGTTCATGGTGAAATTCATGGGTAAACGTACCCTGACGCTGGGCTATGCGATTGTTATTATCGACATCCTGCTGGCGCCGTTTACACCGTCCAACACCGCGCGTACCGGTGGTACCGTATTCCCGGTTATCAAAAACCTGCCGCCGCTATTTAAATCATTCCCGAACGATCCTTCCGCGCGCCGTATCGGCGGATATCTGATGTGGATGATGGTCATCAGTACCAGCCTGAGCTCCTCTATGTTCGTGACCGGCGCGGCGCCGAACGTACTGGGTCTGGAATTCGTCAACAAAATTGCTGGCATTCAAATCAGTTGGCTGCAATGGTTCCTCAGCTTCCTGCCGGTCGGTATTATTTTGCTGATCGTTGCGCCGTGGCTGTCCTACGTTCTGTACAAACCAGAAGTCACTCACAGTGCTGAAGTTGCCGCATGGGCCGGTGAAGAACTGAAAACCATGGGTAAACTGACGCGTAAAGAACTAACCCTGATCGGTCTGGTTCTGCTCAGCCTGGGTCTGTGGGTCTTCGGGGGTAAACTGATTGATGCCACCGCGGTGGGTCTGCTGGCCGTTTCCCTGATGCTGGCGCTGCACGTTGTACCGTGGAAAGATATTACCCGCTATAACAGCGCATGGAACACCCTGGTTAACCTCGCCACGCTGGTTGTTATGGCAAATGGTTTGACCCGTTCAGGCTTCATCGACTGGTTCGCGAACACCATGAGCACGCACCTGGAAGGTTTCTCGCCTAACGCGACCGTGATCGTGCTAGTGCTGGTGTTCTACTTTGCTCACTACCTGTTTGCCAGCCTTTCCGCACACACCGCCACCATGCTGCCGGTTATTCTGGCGGTCGGTAAAGGTATCCCAGGCGTTCCAATGGAACATCTGTGTATCCTGCTGGTGCTGTCCATCGGTATCATGGGCTGCCTGACTCCGTATGCAACAGGCCCTGGCGTTATCATCTACGGTTGTGGTTATGTGAAGTCCAAAGACTACTGGCGTCTGGGAGCTATCTTCGGCGTTATCTACATCGCTATGCTTCTGCTGGTCGGTTGGCCGATTCTGGCAATGTGGAGCTAATCATTCCTGCTCACGCCTGATGAAAATGATGCCAGTCAGCTAAACCTGACTGGCATTTTTTATGATTAAATAGATGATATTCAGAATTTATATAAGTATCCGAAATCATCATGACATCAACGTGGCGTTATTCTTCTTTACTGGCAGCACTTCTGCTCCCGGTTTCTGCGGCTCAGGCCGATGAACTTCAGGCAAAACAGTACGCTGATTTTGACCGCTACGTGCTGGCCCTTTCCTGGCAAACCGGTTTCTGTCAAAGCCAACACGAGCGTAATCGTCAGGAGCCTGACGAATGTCGTCTGCAAAAAGAGAGCGCGGACAAAGCTGATTTCCTGACCGTTCACGGCCTGTGGCCCAGCCTGCCAAAATCGATCGCCGCTCGCGGAGTAGATAACCGCCGCTGGATGCGTTTTGGCTGCGCAACGCGTCCCATTCCTAACCTGCCTGAAGCGCGTGCCAGCCGTAAATGCGCAGCACCTGAAACCGGCCTGTCACTCGAGAGTGCGGCGAAACTGAGCGCGGTGATGCCCGGGGCTGGCGGAACATCCTGCCTGGAACGCTACGAGTATGCCAAACACGGCGCCTGTTTTGGTTTTGATCCCGACGTATACTTTGGCACGATGGTGCGGCTGAATAATGAGGTTAAGAACAGTGAAGCGGGCAAGTTCCTCGCGGATAACTACGGTAAAACCGTCAGCCGCAACGCATTTGACGCCGCTATCGCCAAAAGCTGGGGCAAAGAGAGCGTCAAAGCCGTGAAGCTAAGCTGCCACGGCAATCCGGCTTATCTCACAGAGATCCAGCTATCCCTGAAAGCCGACACCATCAACCAACCGCTATCTGCGCAGTCATTCTTACCGCAGCCGCATCCGGGTAACTGCGGTAAACAGTTTATTATCGACAAGGCAGGATATTGAAAATAGCGACCGACGCCGCAGCCTGGCGTCGGTCTGCATGGTTAGCGTTTTGCTCGGGCGTCCGGGCGAACTAAATCAAAGCGATGTGTTTCACTGATCGAATAATACGCCGTTGGCCCACCAGCACGCAGTACCGGTTTCGCTTTCGCCGTCTGATAGATGCCGTCTTCCAGGAGCGTTTCGTCTATGTGAATGCCTACCACTTCCCCCAATACCAGCCAGGTATCAACCGGTGAGCCATCAGCGGTAGTCAGTTGCAGGCTTTGCGATAAGCGGCACTCAAAATTAACCGGGCTTTGCGCCACGCGCGGCACGCCGACAATCCGGCTGTCGGCTTTACTCAGCCCAGCGGCAAAAAACTCGTCCTCACCGTGCGGCAAACTGGCAGACGTTTCATTCATCGCGCCAGCCAGTTCAAGGGTGGTCAGGTTCCAGACAAACTCACCGGTTTCGACAATATTCTGCACGCTATCTTTCCAGCCGCTGCTGGCAAAACCAATAATCGGCGGATGGTAGTTAAAGCAGTTAAAGAAACTGTACGGCGCCAGATTATGTCGCCCGTTGCTATCGCGCGACGCAATCCAGCCAATGGGGCGCGGTCCAATGATGGCATTGAGCGGGTCGTGCGGTAAGCCGTGTCCCTGTGATGGTTGATAGAAATACATAGCCTTCTCTGGTGTCGTTAACGGTAGCGCAGCACGAATTATGCTTCGCTCATCTCCCTGGAAAAAGAGGATCAGCGTAGAACAATCCGTTAAAGATTACGACTGAATAAAGTTAAGCAGATCGCCATTGATCTGCTGTTTATGGGTGGTGCAAATGCCGTGAGAACCACCGGCATACACCTTCAACTGGGCGTCCGGCAATATTTCTGCCGCGACCTTGCCGCAGGTTTCAAACGGGACAATCTGATCGTCATCGCCGTGGATCACCAGCGTCGGGATGGTCATTTTTTCGAGGTCGCCACGCAGGTCTGTTTCTGAAAACGCATGAATGCAGTCGTACAACGCTTTGATAGACCCTTGTAAGCCCTGTTCAACAAAACTTTCCCGGACAGCTTTCGACTCTTTCGCGCCCGGACGGTTATAACCATAGAATGCCGCGGTCAGTTCATAGAAGAAGGCGGCGCGATCGTTCACTACCCCTTCCCGGATGCCATCAAACACCTCTTTCGGCACGCCATTCGGGTTAAAGTCGGTCTTGATCATGATGGGCGTCACCGCGCCAATTAACACCGCTTTTGCCACCCGCTGCGTCCCATGGCGACCAATGTAACGCGCCACTTCCCCCCCGCCGGTAGAGTGCCCAACGTGCACGGCATCTTTAAGATTGAGATGCGCGGTAAGTTCAGCCAGATCGTCAGCATACTGATCCATATTGTGGCCATCCCACGGTTGGGCCGAGCGGCCATGTCCGCGCCTGTCATGGGCGATCACACGAAATCCTTTCGACCCAAGAAACAGCATCTGATCCTCAAACGCATCTGCCGTCAGCGGCCAACCATGGCTGAACACGATGGGCTGTCCACTTCCCCAGTCTTTAAAATGCAAATAGCTGCCGTCTTTTAAGGTAAGTTTGTCGTACTGGCTCATGAGATCTCCTGTAGCGGAACACTGAGTTGTATTGACGCACCCGCAACGAGCGCTTAAAAAGCATAATGCAAATTGGAGAACGATCACGTTTTTCGGCTAAAATCACAGCATACGCGACAATATTGATGATTTACCTGAATGTGAACTAAATCACTTCAAACATAGGGTAAGTCTCAGTATCATCATAAAAGCTAAACCCTTGCCGCCTGACGGTGAGGGTTTTCTTTTGGGATTATTTACCTGCGCACCCGCAGTATCGACGACATGGAGTAATAAATGTCCAGACCAACTATCATCATTAACGACCTCGATGCGGAACGCATTGACCGCCTGTTGGAGCAACCTGCTTTTGCTGGTTTACCGATTGCCGACGCCCTGAACGCTGAACTGGATCGCGCGCAAATGTGTTCTCCAGAAACCATGCCGCACGATGTCGTGACCATGAACAGCCGCGTGAAATTCCGCAATCTGAGTGATGGCGAAGTCCGTGTGCGTACCCTGGTGTATCCGGCCAACATGACTGACAGCAGCACGCAGCTTTCCGTCATGGCGCCTGTTGGCGCGGCACTTCTGGGTCTTCGCGTTGGCGACACCATTCACTGGGAACTGCCGGGCGGTACCTCAACACACCTCGAAGTCATCGAACTTGAGTACCAACCAGAAGCTGCGGGCGACTACCTGCGCTAACTCTGTCTTATCAAAGCTATTCGCTTTATCTTGCAGGGGATGCATCTGCATCCTCTTTCCGGTTACTCCTCATCTCCCTACCCTCGCGTTATTTCCTGTTCGCAAAACATAAATCTGTGCCGTGACTGACAGAATCATTTTTAATACTATGCTGTTATGTGTTCATGTAATGACAAGGAGAATGTTTATGTACAACACAATCATAATGCCTGTTGATGTATTCGAAATGGAACTGAGTGACAAGGCTATTCGCCATGCAGAATTCCTGGCACAGGAAAACGGCGTTATCCATCTGCTGCATGTGCTGCCAGGCTCAGCGAGCTTAAGCCTGCACCGCTTTGCGGCAGACGTTCGTCGTTTTGAAGAGCATCTGCAGCACGAAGCGGAAACGCGTCTGCAAACAATGGTCGGTCACTTCAGCATCGATCCCTCCCGCATTAAACAACACGTGCGCTTTGGCAGCGTTCGTGACGTGGTCAACGAGTTGGGTGAAGAGTTGAATGCAGATGTGGTGGTCATTGGGTCGCGTAACCCGTCCATCAGTACCCACCTGCTCGGATCAAACGCCTCCAGCGTTGTCCGCCATGCTACTCTGCCGGTATTGGTTGTTCGTTAATAACGTCTGATTTGCTGTAAAAACCCCCTGCCAGGTTAACATCTGACAGGGGGTTTTTATTATCGTGCAATCAATACAAATGACCGATATTCACGATGGTGCTGACCGTATCGCCAAAGAATGTCAGACGACTGAGGATTACGCCAACAAACAGCAGAACAAACAACGCTTTTGCCCGACGTTCGCCCTGACGACTCAACACAAAGGCCAGCGCCAGATAAACCAGGCTCGCCAGATAAAGCGGCGAGGTCAGCCAGGCATGCGCGGTCATCTGCATAATGGTCCCGCCGCTTAACCAGATAATTGGGGCTGCGATCATGACCGCCATACAAACAACAATTCCCTGGCGTAATGCGGCAATGGCAGGTGCGAGATTAAGCAGCGGAATCGCCGCACAACCCATAACCCACACGGTGATGAAGAACAGCAGCACCGTCAGACCGTTGGCGATCGCCACCATCGCCGGTGCGGCATAGGTCATACCCTGTACCGCCACCAGCGCAATCCCAAGGACAGACGCCAGAACAGCCGGAACCTTGTGCCCTTTTGCCAGGAACGTCACGCCCACCGCCGCGCCATATAAGGTTGCGCCAAGAATTTCACGGCTCAGCCAGGCGTGCTGCAGGTTTATCAGGGCGTTGTAGGCACGGTCCGGATGCGCAAGGTGCAGGATCGCTGCCACGGACGCAGCCGCCAGAACCAGACCGGTAACCAGCCAGTACAAGCGTTTGCTTTCCAGTTTTCCTTGCAGCTTGCGTAGCGTCAAAATCAGCGTGATCCCAACCGACATCTGACTCAGTACGGTAAAAATGACCAGAGGAAGTTCATACTTTTCCATTACTTGACCTCCGGCTGCTTCGGTTGACGCGCCAGGATAAAACGTGTGCCCGGATTAAGCTGCGGCATGCGTGGGAACCCCGGCGGATACTGGACGGCATTGTTGGGTATCGGGTCGGCATCCAGATCGATTAGCGTCAGCGCCCCCACCGGACAAGCATTTACACATGCCGGTTGCATACCAACGTCAAGGCGTTCGTAGCACATGCTGCATTTTTCCGCCTTTTTCGTCTCTTCATTGAAACGCGGCGCTCCGTATGGGCAATTACGGATACAGTTTTTGCATCCAATACAACGTTCCGGGTTATGCACCACAACACCATCCTCACGTTTGGTGTAAGCCTCGACCGGGCAAGCCGCCAGGCAGGCCGGGTTTTCACAGTGATTGCAAGCCAGCGAATAGAACGCCCGCTCTTCATGCGGATAAATTTCTTTATCCAGCGGATAGACGTAGCGCCAGAAACGTTCAGGCTCCAACTGGTTAAAACTCTTACACGCCATCGCGCAGCCACGGCAGCCGATGCATTTATCGCTATTGACTAAAAACGCGCGTCTCATGCCGCTGCTCCTTTACTTACCAAAATGATATCCGCAAACTGACTGTGGATCGCCGCACCCGGTGCACCGGTTTTCATCAGCCCCATATCGGCCGGGGTATCCGCCACCACGTTTTGTACGTTGTATTTCCGTTTCGGAAACCACGCCTCGTACATCACCAGGAAATCTTCCGGAACGTTAGCGGTCACCTTCGCACGCAGTTCTACTTCACCTACGGTGTTAAACACTTTCACCAGGTCGTTTTCGGCAATGCCTCTTTTTTCTGCAGAAATCGGATGCATATAGACAAACGGCTCCGGATAGAAGACCTGCATCCAGTCAAGGTTGATAAATTGGGAATGGATACCGAACTGCACATGCGGTGTAAACAGGTGGAATGGCAGTGTACTTTTCGCCTCCGATTTATATTCCGGCAGCGCCGTATGGCCATTTTTCTCACATAGCTCAGATTTGAATTCAAACTTTCCAGAGGGGGTTTTAAATTTACGGTCATACCAGGCCGCAGAACTCGGTAAAATGGCTTTTTTCGGACCATCCAGCAAGTCATCCCAGGAGGAGATGCCAAACATTTTGCCCATCCCGTCATTGAATTCCTGGTCCAGCCAACGCTTATGATCGAACTCCTGTGGGAATGTGCAAGAACCCGGCTCCAGCTTGTTAATCGCCCGGGAGAGTAAAACGGCAATTTCCAGATCGCATTTCGCCTCATACATCGGCTTAATGGCCGGTTGGTTGATAGAGAGCCAGTAATGCCAGTAGGAGGCATCAACATTCCACTCTTCAAAGGCCGTAGTGACCGGTAAGACGATATCGGCGTGCTGGACGGTTTCATTAAAGAACTGATCGGCGCACACCACCATTTCCAGTTTTTCAAACGCCTTTTCCATCTTACTGCGATCGAAATCCTGAGCAAACGGGTTCTTACAGGCGACCCAAAGCATACGAACAGGCGGTTCGTTGGCTTCCAGAATTCCCTTGGCGGTCTGGTTGATATTAAGAGAACGATCGGAATATTGCGCCACTGCCCCAGCAGAACCGAACTCACTGGTTGTACCCGCTGCTCCAGGCATACCGATGGAGCCTACCGGTGGCTTTTGCAGCATGGCATTGTAGTTAAAGCCCCAGGTATGCAGATGCCCATAACGAGCGCCGCCGCCTTCAATACCGATATTACCCGTCATGGCGACGAAAGCATCAATGGCACGAACATTCGCGCCACCATTAACATGGCGCTGCATGCCATAACCAATCCACACGGTAGCAGGATTAACCGCCGTAAATTCTTCCGCCAATTGACGAATGACATCCGCAGACAAACCACAGATTTCAGCCGCCCACTCAACGGTCACACTGTTGCGCAGATAGGCTTCGAATTCCGGGTAACCATGAGAATAGTTGTTGACGAAATCCTGGTCCACCAGGCCTTTATCCACCAAATGGCGTGCCATACCCAGCGCCAGCGCACCATCAGAACCTGGACGAACGCGTAAATAAAGATCGGCTTTTGCGGCGGTCTGCGTTAACAGCGGATCGATAACGACCACTTTCGCCCCTTTCTCCCGCGCCTGGTAGATATACTTCATGGTGTGCATTGAGCACCATGCCGGATTAGCACCCCAGATGATGATGTATTTTGCTTTCACAAAATCTTCCGGGTCGTTACACCACATATCGCCCATATCGTAGTTCTGGGCATCGATACCGGCAGGCCAACAAGGCGTTCCGGCAAAACGGGTGGTGTAACCCAGCGAAGACATCATCCCTTCAACCGCATAGTTCAATACCCCGAATTTGCCGGAATATTTGGTCATCGCCAGGCCCAGCATTGAACCATCTTTCTTTTTGATCTCCAGCATCTTGGTCGCAATGCGCTGCATTGCTTCGTCCCAGGAAATACGACGCCAGTTACCGCTACCGCGAACATCCTGAACCATTGGATATTTAATGCGATCCGGGCTGTATACCCGACGCGGGTAGCTCAACCCTTTAACACAGGGTGCTCCATGCGTAAACGTTGACTCAGGCGCGCCTTCTACAAAGGTGATGACATCGTCCTTCACCCATGTTTTCAGGCTACAGGTGTCATAGCAGTTACGCGGACAGGCGTTGCGATAAATTTTGTAGGTTTTCGGGTTAAAAGGAATGGGCGGTTGCGCTAATGCGCAACGTGAAGTCAGCAGTCCCCCTGGTAGGGCAGCCACCGTGCCAAGGGCAATCAACCCTTTCAAAAATGAACGTCTGTTCAGAACTCCCGGTTCATTGCTCATATGATACTCTCGTGTTTAATTCATCAAGCCAAGAAGACAATTTTCCCGCTACGGTTCTCAACGTGGCGGTCTGTGCATTTATCTTTATTTTTTCTATAAAATCGGGAACCCAAACCACTATATACTCATTTACATATCGAGTGAGGACAGTCTGATATTCTGCTGATGCCCGGGCGTTTACCGATAATAAAACGGCCAACTCCAATACATATGAAATATGATCATCAGGAATATTATTCACATGATTTATAGATAGGCCGATATTTGCCATGAATTCCCGAATACTCAGGGTTGATTGACCCATAACAAGAGCATCTTCTTCGAGATAAACTGAAGCAAACGGTGCGGCCTTGAGCGCCTGCGGCCCGATAAAGAGTGCATTGAAGTCATACTCCGCTTGCAGCCACTCGTGCTCTGTCAACGTCGAGGCATTTGTATCCAGCGCGGAATAAGCTTTTTTCAGCGTATTACTATCAGAAGAAATAAAAAAATCACGCAACAATAACCCTGTCGATTCAAAGATCGTCAGGGTTTCATATATTTCACCCATGAATTAACCAACCATTTATTCACACAAGAAATGAAAACATAGTGCAGGTTAATATAATAAAGAAAATGCCTATTCTTTTTTTGATAAAACTAATGATCAGGCTAATTAAATGAATATTTAATGCAGTTTATTGTTTCAAGAATTGACAATCTGAAAGCGCGGAAATAAAAAACCGCCAGCGGATGACTGGCGGTTTTGGCATGCAGGTGAGTCTTACTTTTTTATGCTACTGTTGTGCGAATCAGATAATCAAAAGAGCTTAACGAGGCTTTCGCGCCTTCGCCTGTCGCGATGATGATCTGCTTATACGGTACGGTTGTGCAGTCACCCGCAGCGAAAACACCTTTCACGCTGGTTTCGCACTTCGCATCGATGATAATTTCACCCATGCGGTTGCGTTCAACGGCGCCTTCCAGCCAGTTGGTGTTCGGCAGCAGACCAATCTGTACAAAGATACCTGCCAGCTCCACACTGTGAATATCTCCGCTTACGCGGTCACGATACTCAAGACCAGTCACTTTGCTGCCATCGCCTTTTACTTCTGTCGTTTGCGCATTCAAAATGATGTCGACATTTTTCAGACTGCGTAGTTTATTCTGCAGTACCTGATCGGCCTTCATTTCAGGAGCAAACTCCAGCAGCGTCACATGTTCAACGATGCCCGCCAGGTCGATAGCGGCTTCAACACCGGAGTTACCGCCGCCAATCACCGCCACGCGCTTGCCTTTAAACAGCGGACCATCACAGTGCGGGCAATAGGTTACGCCTTTGGTGCGATACTGATCTTCGCCCGGAACGTTCATGTTGCGCCACTTCGCGCCGGTCGCGATGATAATACTGCGCGCTTTCAACACCGCGCCGGATGCCGTTTCAATCTGATGCAGACCACCTTCCTGCGCCGCAGGAACCAGTTTGCTGGCGCTTTGGCTATCGATAACGTCAACATCATAGTCATCAACGTGGGCTTTCAGCGCGCCCGCCAGTTTCTGGCCTTCGGTTTTTGGCACCGAGATATAGTTTTCAATATCAACGGTATCCAGAACCTGGCCGCCAAAGCGTTCGCCCATCAGACCGGTGCGAATACCTTTACGTGCAGAGTACACCGCAGCAGCAGCTCCCGCAGGGCCGGAACCAACAATCAGTACGTCATAGGCATCACGGGTGTTCAACTCTTCAGCCGCACGTTTCTCTGCGCCGGTATCCACTTTCGCCACGATCTCAGTCAGCGTCATGCGGCCCTGGCCGAACTCTTTACCGTTCATAAATACCGCCGGAACGCCCATCACGTTGCGATCGGTGATTTCGTTCTGGAAAGTACCGCCATCAATCGCCGTATGCTTGATGCGTGGGTTCAGTACCGACATCAGGTTCAGCGCCTGCACCACGTCCGGACAGTTATGGCAGGAGAGTGAATAATAGGTTTCAAACTCAAAATCGCCGTCGAGATCGCGGATCTGCTCCAGCAACGCCTGCGCCTCTTTTGACGGATGACCACCGGTCCACAACAGCGCGAGCACCAGCGAGGTAAATTCATGGCCCAGCGGAGAACCCGCAAAGCGCGGCCCCTGGTGAGAGCCAGGATTGGTAATCAGGAACGATGGCTTACGCACTGCCAGAGTATTGTCTTCTGTAAAGGTGACTTTTTCTGACAGTTCAGCAATTTCAGTCAGCAGTTCCTTGATTTCTGCCGATTTAGCGCTGTCATCCAGCGTAGCAATCAGCTCAACAGGTTTGGTCAGTTTCTCAAGGTAAGCCCTGAGCTGGGTTTTCATATTTGTGTCGAGCATTCTTCTTCCCTCTCTGAAAACATCATCATGCAAGCCGACTTCGCGGGACTGCGTTAATGCAACTTGCGTCATGGTGCTGGAATGAAACAGGCGCAAATTCGCGCCTGTGGAATGCCGGATGCACTACGTTTATCCGGCCTATAAATTAGCTTAGATTTTACCAACCAGGTCTAAAGATGGAGCCAGAGTTGCTTCACCTTCTTTCCATTTAGCCGGGCAAACTTCGCCTGGGTGGGATGCAACATACTGTGCGGCTTTAATTTTGCGCAGCAGGTCAGAAGCATCACGACCGATACCTTCAGCGGTAACTTCGATTGCCTGGATGATACCCTGCGGGTCAACAACAAAGGTTGCGCGGTCAGCCAGACCTTCATCTTCACGCATGTTGTCGAAGTTACGGGTCAGGGCGCCAGTCGGGTCGCCGATCATCGCATATTTGATTTTTGCGATGGTGTCAGAGCTGCTGTGCCATGCTTTGTGCGTAAAGTGGGTATCGGTAGAAACAGAGTAAACGTCTACGCCCAGTTTCTGCAGTTCTTCATAATGGTCTGCAACGTCACCCAATTCGGTCGGGCAAACGAAGGTGAAGTCAGCCGGGTAGAAGAAGAAGACGCTCCAGCGACCTTCGGTATCTTTCTCGGTTACTTCGATGAACTCACCGTTTTTGAACGCCTGGTTTTTGAAAGGTTTAATTTTGGTATTAATCAAAGACATCTGTACTTCCTCCGTGTTTTCGTTGAGAGATAAGTTAACGAAAATCTCTTCAAAGGGCTAATGCGTTTCCTTTATCAAATCAATAAGCGTTAACTAACAACTTACTCAATCGAACTTAAAAGACAAAAGTAAAAAAGGCCCCCTATGCAGGGAGCCTCATTACCCGAGCTACCCGCAGGTAACGTCAGTACCAGCAGAGCTGGCTATGTGTTGCGCTCTACATTACCTTAACAAAGGTCGTAACAGCGATTGGGATTACATCACCCAACTAAAGAAAGGGCAATCGACAGACTGTCGATCTTACCTATGGCTGTGATAGGTTTTGCAATTCAGTCCCCTTTCCTTCTGATTTTATAAGGAAAATCAATGTTTAAACGTACCTTACTCTTATCCTTGCTTCCCGCTATTGTCCATGCCGAAGAGCTACCGGCCCCTGTTAAAGCCATTGAGAAACAGGGTATTACCATCGTGAAGCCCTTCGACGCGCCAGGTGGAATGAAAGGTTATCTTGGTAAATACCAGGATATGGGAGTAACCATTTATGTCACCCCTGACGGCAAACATGCCATCTCCGGTTATATGTATAACGAAAAAGGGGAAAATCTTAGTAATACGCTGATAGAAAAAGAGATCTATGCCCCAGCAGGGCGCGAGATGTGGCAACGAATGGAAAAAGCCTCGTGGATTCTGGATGGAAATAAAGAGGCTCCGGTAATTGTCTACGTGTTCGCCGATCCCTTCTGCCCTTATTGCAAGCAGTTTTGGCAGCAGGCGCGTCCGTGGGTCGATTCCGGTAAAGTTCAGCTGCGTACGCTGTTAGTGGGCGTAATCAAACCCGAAAGCCCAGCAACAGCTGTCACAATCTTGTCGGCAAAAGATCCGGCCAAAACCTGGCATGACTATGAAGCCTCCGGCGGCAAAATGAAGCTGGAAATTCCTGCCTCTCTCCCGCCCGAGCAGATGAAGATACTCAATATCAACCAAAAGTTGATGGATGATTTGGGCGCTAACGTGACGCCAGCCATCTACTACATGAGTAAAGACAATACGTTACAACAGGAAGTCGGGTTACCCGATAAGGAAAAATTAAACATTATCATGGGAAATAAATAAAGGTAACAAAATGAGTGATTGTTATCGTTCTCATTTCAATCACTCAGTACAATTCTTTTTTTCTCGTAAAAATTAAACACTCTGTGTTATGTTAGTTTAAATTAATCGGTCATTAAGCACTGAATCATAAAGCCTGTAAATAAGTACATTTTAAATTATTTCATATTTTAATTATTTCAAATTTTACCGTCAAAGGAAAGTATACATGGCTAATCTGTACGATCTTAAAAAATTCGATCTCAATCTGCTCGTTATTTTTGAATGCATCTACCAGCACCTGAGCATCAGCAAAGCCGCGGAAACACTTTTTATTACTCCTTCAGCCGTGAGCCAGTCGCTACAAAGATTGCGCACGCAACTCAACGACCCGCTGTTTGTTCGTTCAGGAAAAGGAATTGCACCCACAGTGATGAGCATCAATTTACACCACCACCTCGAGAATAATCTCAATCATCTGGAACAAACGATAAATATTATGCACAGTTCCAGCCTGAAGAAAAAATTCATTATCTATAGTCCGCAGATTATACATAACATATATGCTAGCACATTAGTTAATCTCATCAGAGAGGATAAGAATGTTGAAATCGAACACAATGACATATTAATGACCTCAGTGTTGGCTGAAGAACTGCTAGCATACCGCAAAGCAGATGTGGTCATCACTGCATACCCTGTTGAGAACCGTTCGATTATATGTAGTCCGTTTACAAAGGTCGAAACAGTTTTGGTCTGCAGTAAAAATCATCCCAGGATTAAGGGTAAAACGACTTTAACTAAAATACTTGAAGAGGAGTTTTCCCTGCTGAACACTGAAGATGCCGGTGTAAAAAAATACCAGTCTCAAGCAAATTCCTTTTTACAAAATAGAAAAATAGGCTTTTCCAGTAATTCACTCATATCAATTATTAACATCATTGCCAACACCGATATTATTGGCTTGCTTCCCAAAGCAAAATATGAACTATACTCGTCTGCTTTGAACTTAAAAGAGATCGGCATTGATATTGAGATGCCATCATTAGATTTTTTTATCATGTATAATCGCGCCTCGCTAAATAATAAAAGCTTTGAGGCATTTATAAACAAAATAAATGACAAAGAACACTAATCTTATATATTTTGCCAAAGACAAATTGACGCCACGAATAAACCATGAGTGATAAATTCATTCCGTAAATATATTTAAAAGTTGCACGTCGCGTAAATTAGCCTATCTTATTACAAGTATACATTGGAGATGTAACTCATTTATTATTTCAATATGGACTTGCTATGTCTGTTTACAAAATCCCGCTTGGACAAAATGTTCTGGAAGCGTCCCTGGAACGCATTGCCTGGACTCTGGAAGCCCTGCCTCGCGTATGCGTGTCATTTTCAGGAGGAAAAGATTCCGGTCTTATGCTACATCTTACGGCCACCTTTGCCCGCCAGTTACATAAAAAAATTAGCGTACTATTTATTGACTGGGAAGCTCAGTTTTCTTGCACCATCGACTATGTTCAAACATTGAGAGAGCATTATTCTGACGTTATTGAAAAATTTTATTGGGTTGCATTACCTCTAACCACGCAAAACTCACTTTCACAATATCAACCCGAATGGCAGTGCTGGGAGCCGAATATACAGTGGGTTCGTCAGCCGCCGACCGATGCCATTACCGACCCTAATTTCTTTTCTTTCTATCAGCCCGGCATGACCTTTGAACAATTTGTTCGCGAGTTTGCTGACTGGTTTTCAGAAAAACGACCAGCCGCGATGATGGTCGGCATTCGCGCGGACGAGTCCTATAACCGCTTTGTGGCCATCGCCAACTCGCGTAAGCAACGTTTTGCCGATGACAAGCCGTGGACGACGGCAGCGCCAGGTGGACACACCTGGTATATTTATCCGTTATATGACTGGAAAACAGCCGATATCTGGACATGGTTTGCAAAGACAAAAATGCCATGCAATCCCTTGTATAACCTGATGTATCAGGCCGGGGTTCCAACACGATATATGCGTATTTGCGAGCCCTTTGGACCGGAACAACGCCAGGGGCTGTGGCTGTACCATGTCATTGAGCCACAGCGATGGGCGGCTATGTGCGCCCGCGTCAGCGGCGTTAAAAGCGGCGGGATTTACGCCGGTCATGACAACCATTTTTATGGCCATAGGAAAATACTCAAGCCTGAACATTTAAGCTGGCAAGAGTACGCCATGCTGCTATTAAATAGCATGCCAGAAAAGACTGCAGAGCATTACCGCAACAAAATCGCCGTCTATATACAGTGGTATAAGAAAAAAGGTATGGACAATATCCCGGAAAGCCAGGAAAGCGATATTGGTTCCAGGGATATCCCCTCATGGAGAAGGATCTGCAAAGTACTCCTGAATAATGATTACTGGTGTCGAGCACTTTCGTTCAGCCCCACAAAAACGAAAAACTACCAGCGATATACTGAACGAATGAAAACCAAACGCCAGGAATGGGGGATCTTATGCAGCAACGACTAACTCAGGAACTCACGGACTTTCTTTCTGGTTTGCCAGAAAAAGATAGAATTGAAGCCATTAATGAATTCAGAATGGCAATCCACAGCGTCAGTCCATTTCGTGAAGAACCAGTAGATTGCGTGTTATGGATTAAAAGCGATCACATTTCGCCCAATGATTACAATCCTAATAACGTTGCGCCGCCGGAGAAGAAGCTGCTGTTGAAATCCATCGAAGCGGATGGCTTCACCCAGCCGATTGTCGTGGTTCACTCAACGGAAGAAGAGTATGAAATCATCGATGGCTTTCACCGCCATGAATTAGGTAAAAACAAAGCATCGCTAAAACCGCGCTTAAAAGGCTATCTGCCCGTCACCTGCCTGCAACGCAATCGTCATGAGCGTATGGCGGCGACAATCCGCCACAACCGCGCTCGCGGACGCCACCAAATCCACGCCATGTCGGAAATCGTACGTGAATTATCGCAACTGGGCTGGAGTGAAGAAAAAATCGCTAAAGAACTCGGCATGGATAACGACGAAGTATTGCGACTGAAACAAATCAACGGCCTGCAGGAGTTATTTGCCGACCGTCGGTTTTCCAAAGCCTGGACAGTGAAATAATTACAGCGAAACCAGACGCTCTGCGGCTGCTAACAGCGTCGATTCTTGCTTGGCAAAACATAGGCGGATCAGCTTATGCGGGAAAGGATCGGCGCAGAACACCGACAGCGGTATCGCCGCAACGCCCACTTCTTTAGTTAACCACTGACAAAACTCAACGTCATTAAGCGTTGAGACTGCACTGTAATCGACCAGCAGAAAGTACGTCCCCTCACACGGCAGAATTTCCAGTCGACTGTCGCGTAACGCATTCACCAGTACATCACGCTTTTTCTGATAAAACGTGGGCAGCTCGCGGTAGTGTATTGGGTCCTCCCGCAGCATATCCGCCAGCGCCAGCTGAGCCGGCGTGTTGACTGAGAACGTCAGGTACTGATGGATTTTGCGTAGCTCGGCGCTAATGGCGGCGGGTGCAACGCAATAGCCAACTTTCCAGCCGGTCATATGATACGTTTTACCGAATGATGAAACGGCAACAGCGCGTTCCCGTAGCTGCGGATGAGCCAGCACGCTCGCATGTCCATGAGCGGCAAAGCAGATATGCTCATAAACTTCGTCGCTGATAACAAAAATCTCACGCTCTTTAATCGCCTGCCATAACGCATCAAAATCAGTGCGCTGCCAGACGGTCGCAGATGGGTTATGCGGTGTATTGAGGATCACTAACCGGGTACGCTCGCTGAGCAACGTGGCAAATTCCTGCCAGTCCACACGAAATAACGGCGGTTGCAGCGCAATACGTTTCACCACGCCGCCGGATAACGCCACCGCAGGCGCATAGCTGTCGTAGCTCGGATCAAAACAGATCACTTCATCACCAGGCCGCACCAGCGCCGTAATCGCTGCATACAATGCTTCTGTGGCCCCAGCCGTGACGGTGATCTCACTTGTCGCGTCGGGCTTATAGCCGTACAACTCCGCTGTTTTATCGGCAATGGCTTCGCGCAGCGGCTGCACGCCCGTCATCGGCGCATACTGGTTAGCGCCATGCGCAACATGATATGCCAGACGTTCCTGCAAGAAATGTGGACCGTCAAAATCAGGAAATCCCTGCGAGAGGTTAATGGCCTGATGCTGCTGCGCTAGCGCGCTCATCTGCGTGAAGATTGTGGTGCCCAGATTAGGCAGTTTACTTTGCACAATCAGCGGGTTATTACTCATTATTGTTATCCCAGAGAGTGATGTTGTTGTTGAAGCCACTATAGCACGATGCTAGTATTTGGCAATCAAGACGTTCAGACGTCTATATAAATATAACCTGCCAGGACAGGACAGCCAAAAGGACAACACAACATGAGTAATACCGAGATTCGCGTCGTCACCGGCCCGGCCAACTATTTTTCCCATCCCGGCAGTTTGTCGAGACTCAACGATTTTTTCACAACCGACCAACTCTCACGCGCTGTCTGGGTTTACGGTGAGCGCGCCATCGATGCGGCCCGCCCTTATCTGCCAGAGGCTTTTCATCTTGCCGAGGCTAAGCGCCTACTGTTTACGGGACATTGCAGCGAAACCGATGTTGCTCAACTGGCAAAAGAATCGGGAGATGATCGCAGCATCGTGATTGGCGTGGGCGGCGGTACACTGCTCGATACGGCTAAAGCGCTGGCTCGCCGCCTTGATTTACCTTTCGTGGCGATCCCGACCATTGCCGCCACCTGTGCGGCCTGGACGCCGCTTTCCGTCTGGTACAACGATGCCGGTCAGGCTCTGCATTTCGAAATATTCGACGATGCCAATTTTTTGGTGCTGGTTGAGCCACGAATCATACTCAACGCGCCTGAAGAGTATTTACTGGCCGGTATTGGCGATACGCTGGCGAAATGGTATGAGGCAGTGGTGCTGGCTCCGCAGCCAGAAACGTTACCTCTGACCGTACGTCTGGGCATCAACGGCGCGCTGGCCATCCGCGACGTCCTGCTGGAAAGCAGCGAGCAGGCGCTGGCAGATAAGCAGCGTGGTGAACTAACCCAGGCGTTTTGCGACGTGGTGGATGCGATTATAGCCGGCGGCGGCATGGTTGGTGGTCTGGGCGAGCGCTACACCCGTGTGGCGGCGGCACACTCGGTCCATAACGGTCTGACCGTCCTCCCGCAAACGGAGAAGTTTCTCCATGGCACCAAAGTGGCGTATGGCATTCTGGTGCAGAGCGCATTACTTGGGCAAGATGATGTTCTGGCGCAACTTGTCACCGCTTATCAGCGCTTCAATCTCCCCACCAGGCTGGCCCAGTTAGACGTGGATATCGCAAATCGCGCTGAGATCGATAAGGTGATTGCGCATACCCTGCGCCCGGTGGAATCTATTCATGCGCTGCCGGTAACGTTAACGCCAGATACCCTGCGCGCAGCATTTGAGAAAGTAGAATCGTTGACGGTGTGACTATGGTGCAGGTTGCCTGATGACGGCTTCGCCTTATCAGGTCAACGACGACTAATTATAACGGCAAATGCTCACAATAATTCGAAGAGTTGTAGGCCGGATAAGCGTCAGCGCATCCGGCAAAAAATTAACAGCACTTCGCGCCGCCTTTCCCCCCATAGCGCGCATCCTGCCGCTCGCGGAAAAACTCTTCGTAGGTCATTGGCGTCTGGTCCGGGTGCGTGACACGCATATGCTCAACATAGTTGTCGTAATCCGGCACACCGATCATCAAGCGGGCGGTTTGCCCTAAATACTTCCCGGCTTTAGCGAGTGTTTCAAACATAGTGATTCCCTGGCGTACAAACGCCCTCCCTGTTCAGGGGAGGGCTATGTTGGTTAAGAGAATATTAATGCGCGCCTTTCGCCTGCGCCACGATCTCTTCGACATTCTCAGGCATCGGTTCGTACGGCGTTTCTTTCGACGTCGGTTTGTCCTCTTTCAGTGCTGCCAGCGCAGTTTTAATCGAGAACAGACCCAGCACCACGACGACCACCATGAAGAATATGGTAAGACCCGCATCCAGACGGTTGTTAAACACCAGTTGCGTCAGCTGCGACTGGGTGTATTGCGCCGGAATATTACCGCTGTCGATCATCGCCTGGAACTTGTTGGCGATAGCCAGGAAGCCAATTTTCGCATCCGGGCTAAACGCTTTCTGCCAGCCCGCAGTCAGAGTACAAATCAGCAGCCAGGCCGTTGGCACCAGCGCTACCCATGCGTAGCGCTGACGTTTCATCTTGAACAGCACCACCGCACAGAGCATCAATGCCATACCGGCCAGCATCTGGTTGGCGATACCAAACAACGGCCACAGGGTGTTGATACCGCCCAGCGGATCCACCACGCCCTGGTGTAAGAAGTAACCCCAGGCCAGTACGCACAGCGCTGTAGCCAGCAGGTTCGCAGGCAGTGAATCGGTACGTTTCAGGCTCGGTGATACCACGCCCAACAGATCCTGCAGCATAAAGCGTGCGGCGCGTGTACCGGCGTCAACCGCCGTCAGAATAAACAGGGCTTCAAACAGAATGGCAAAGTGATACCAGAACGCCACATCCATCATGCCGCCCAGCGCACCATGCAGAATATACGCCATCCCAACGGCCAGCGTCGGCGCACCGCCTGCGCGGGAAATTATGGATTGTTCGCCGACTTCATTGGCGATTTGATGCAAGGTGTCTGGGGTAATAGCAAAGCCCCAACTGCTGACCACCTGCGCCGCAGAAGCCACGACATCCGCCGTACCCGCCGGAGCCAACACCGCCATCGGGCTGTTCATCGCGAAGTACACGCCTGGATCGATGATGCACGCGGAAACCAGCGCCATAATGGCGACAAAGGATTCCATTAACATTCCGCCATAGCCGATAAAACAGGCCTGCCCTTCGTTCGCCAGCATCTTCGGCGTGGTACCGGAAGAGATCAGCGCGTGGAAGCCAGATACCGCACCACAGGCAATGGTAATAAACAGGAACGGGAACAGGTTACCGGTCCAGACCGGGCCAGTACCGTCAACAAACTTGGTCAGCGCAGGCATGGTCAGCGTCGGACGCATGATCAGAATACCCACCGCCAGACCAACAATGGTGCCGATCTTCAGGAAGGTAGAGAGATAATCACGCGGGGCCAGCAACAGCCATACTGGCAGCACGGCAGCGACAAAGCCGTAACCCACCAGCATCCACGTCAGTTGTACGCCGGTAAAGTCAAAATACGGTGCCCAGGTCGGACTTTCGGCCACCCAACCGCCGGAAATAATGGCAAACACCAGGAATACCAGACCGATGACCGACACTTCGCCAATGCGGCCCGGACGCAAATAACGCAGGTAGATCCCCATAAAGATCGCCAGCGGAATGGTAAATGCGACGGTGTAGGTTCCCCACGGACTGTGAGTCAGCGCTTTCACGACGATCATCGCCAGTACCGCGAGGATAATCACCATGATCATAAAACAGGCTACCAGCGCAATAACGCCCGCCGTTGGGCCCATTTCTTCTTTCACCAGTTCGCCAAGGGAACGACCATCGCGACGGGTAGAAACAAACAGTACCATGAAGTCCTGCACTGCCCCCGCAAGTACCACCCCGGCAAGCAGCCAGATCATCCCCGGCAAATAACCCATTTGTGCCGCCAGCACCGGTCCGACTAACGGACCCGCCCCGGCAATCGCCGCAAAATGGTGACCGAACAGCACTTTTTTATCGGTAGGAACATAATCCAGACCGTCGTTATGGCGCACGGCTGGCGTCATACGCGTTGGGTCCAGCGCCAGCACATTTTTCGCAATGTACAGGCCATAGAAACGGTAAGCGATAAGGTAGACACAGACCGACGCCACGACTATCCACAACGCGTTGATCTGTTCACCACGGTTTAATGCGATATAGCCGAGGGCAAATGCTCCCATAACGGAGAGCACTGTCCAGACGAGGTACTTCCCTGATTTATTCATATTGATTATCCGTTGTCCAGGTCAGAGAGATGTTACATTTTGTTTCTATAACATCTTTTCTGAATTTAACAACATGACAACCATGCAAACCCGAAGTATCACTGAATTTTTACATTGCAGTGTTAACTAGATCACTTCATTTACCTGTTAACCCTGCAATTTCATTTTACTTTGCCGGGCGACTTCACCCCATCACCGCAGTACCTAATCGGCAGGTACAACAGCGTCGTCCTTGCTCATCAAAGATAACGATTTCCCAGCTTTGGTTCTGCCGTCCAAGATGCAATGGCTGGCAAACACCGCGCACTTTGCCCTGTGAAACCGCCCGATGGTGCGTGGCGTTCAGTTCTGTACCGACCACACACTGCCCGTCGCGGGTCATCAGATAACCCGCCATTGAACCCAACGTTTCGGCCAGTGCCGCCGACGCGCCACCGTGCAGCAAACCAAACGGCTGATGCGTGCGGGTATCAACCGGCATTTCGGCCTCCAGCACATCATCGCCCAGCCGGGTATAAAGGATGCCTAAGTGCGCGACCATGGTGTTGCGGCTGGTGGCATTTAATTCGTCCAGCGTGAGATGGCGTTTCCAGATCATCATCATGCTCCCAGCGTTGAGCCGCCATCCACCACGATATCCTGTAGCGTAATGTGGCTGGCAAGGTCGGAGGCGAGGAATAAAATGGTGTTGGCGATCTCCTGTGGACGGGCGATTTTCCCCAACGGGATACCAAGCTTAAACTGCTCGCCAAACCCGCGAATACGCTGCTGTTCCGCGTCATCACTGACCCATAACGTGCGCTGCATGTCAGTATCGGTCGAGCCTGGCGAAACCACATTACAGCGCACACCGCTGCCCGCCAGTTCCAGCCCGACGGTGAGCGCCAGGCTTTTTAGCGCAGCTTTTGACGCTCCATAAGAGCTCATGCCGATACGCGGCGTGTGCGCCGCATCCGACGCCACGGTCACGATCGCCCCGCCCTGCTGACGACGAAACTGCGCCATCGTCTGCTGAAACAGATTGAACGCGCCGCCAACGTTAACGGCAAACGTCTGCTGCCACTCCTCAGCGCTCAGTGCGTCAGTGGCCCCCATGCGCAGAATACCGGCGGCATTGACCAACACATCCAGCCGCTCGCACGCTTTAAGGACGCGCTGGCACACCTCAGCCACCTGTCCGGCATCGGCCACATCCAGCACTTCGGTCGCAAACGGGTAATTATCCTGAGGAAATTCACGATCGAAGCCAGTCACCTGCGCACCTGCTTTCACAAATGCCAGTGCCGTAGTGTAACCAATGCCTTTTCCCGCGCCGGTTACCCAGACAGTTTTCCCTGCAAACTCAAATCCGGCCATCAGTTCACCTCGCGGGAGAGCAACTTCCACCAGGCGTCTATGGTCGGATTTTTCGCCAGCATCACGAAATCAATATCGCCATGAACTTTACGCCAGCGTGCCGCCAGCGCCATCATGCGCACGGAATCCAGCCCGTAGTCGATCAGGTTTTCGTCATCCATTGGCTCCTCGGACTCATCCAACAACGGCAGAATAACGCTGCGCAGCGCCTCTTTACTCGCCGGGACCGGCGTCGGCAAAAGTTCCTGGGTCATCACCACCCGACCGGAGCGTCCGGCCACATATTTCAGCGACATTAGATGTTCATCACGGCTGAAGTCCGCCAGCGCATCGGCGACCATAAACGGCTTGATATCGCGCATAAAAGCGTCCGTCGCAGTGGTCATGCAGCCAATATGAGCATACACACCGGTAATAATCAGTTGATTACGTCCGGTTTCCTTGAGCATCTGCTCCAGCGGAGATCGATGAAATGCGCTATAACGCCATTTCACCAGAATGGTATCCGCTTCATCCGGCGCCAGCGCCTCAACGATCTTTTGTTGTTCCGGGGAACGCGTCAGGCCCGGTCCCCACATATCATTGAGCAGAGCGCGATCTTCATCACTCTGTTCTTTCGGCTGAGCGGTGTAATACACCGGAATGTTATGCTCTTTGCAGTACTGGCGCAGCGCGGCGATGTTCGCGATGACCTGCTCCATCATCGGGCAGTTATCGCCCCAAAAGCCGATAAAATAATCCTGCATGTCGTGGATCAGCAGAGCAGCGCGTTCAGGGTCAAATACCCAGTCGACTTTGTTCACCGGAACATCGAGCGCCGTTGGTAGCGCATAAGCCTGCAGTTTAGGAATTGCCATTTCTATTTCTCCTTCAGGCCAGTGAACGTGATGCCAGCCACTGACGTAATTGTTTTTTATCCACTTTACCGACCGGGGTCAGCGGGAGTGACTCAACGCACTCCACGCGGTCAGGTAATTTGAATTCCGCCACGCCCTGGTCGCGCAGGAAACGGCGCACCTGCACCGCGCGCAGCGGCTCTTTCACCACCAGCCAGGCACAGCTTTTCTCGCCCATCAGTTCGTCATCCATACTGACCAGGGCCGCATGGATCACCAATGGGTGGCGTAACAGCAGATTTTCAATTTCTTCTGCTGCGATCTTCTCGCCACCCCGGTTGATTTGATCCTTTTCACGTCCTTGTACGGTGATATAGCCATCCTGATCGATAGCGATCAGATCGCCGGAGCAGTAAAAACCGTTGGCATCAAAAGCGCTGGCGTTGTGCTCCGGGCTTTTGAAATAACCGCGGAAGGTGTACGGACCACGCGTCATCAGACGTCCGGTCTCTCCCTGGGCTAAGGGGTTGCCGTCAGCGTCTGCTACCCAGACTTCATCATCGGGACACATCGGACGACCCTGGGTATTGATGATGCGCTCAGGACTGTCGTCCAGACGGGTGTAATTCACCAGCCCTTCCGCCATGCCAAAGACCTGCTGCAACTGGCAGCCAATCTCCGCTGGAATACGCGCCGCAAGCGAGGCAGAAAGCCGTGCCCCACCAACCTGCAGCAGCGTCAGCGAAGCCAATTGCGCATTACTCCCCCACTCCGCAATCGCCTGCAGCCACAGACTCACCGCCGGCGGCACCAGCGCCGTGACGTTAACCTGATGCTGTTCAATCAGTGGGAAACACAGGGTTGCGCTCGGGTCAGCCGCCAGTACCACGGTGCCGCCAGCCAGGAACACGCCCAGCGCGCCAGGCGAACTCATGGCGTAGTTATGCGCCGCCGGGATCGCGCACAGATAGCGCGTTTCCCCGGTGAAGCGGCAGATCTCATTACTGCGTCGCACGCTGTAGTAGTAATCGTTATGAGTACGAGGAATAAGCTTTGGCGTGCCGGTGGTACCGCCGGAAAGCTGGAAGTACGCCACCTCATCAGCAGGCGATGGCGTCGCGGTAAAATCAGCCGCAGGCTGGTCTATCGCCGTTTGCAGGTTATGTTCGCCTTCATCATTGCGCAGTTGCACCACGCGCACTGAATTGTGTTCAGCCACAAAGGTATTGAGAAAATCTTCCCCGCTAAACAGCGCATGCTGGCGATCGGCAATCAGCAGCGCCGGTTCAACCTGTTTGGCATAGGCGTTGAGTTCGTTACGCTGATGGCTGAACAGGGCCAGCACCGGAGCGACACCCAGCTTGAGTAACGCAAAGAAGGTGATGTACAGCTCAGCCACATTGCCCAACTGCACCAGCGCGGTTTCGCCAGGTTTGATTCCCTGACGACGCAGGCTGCAGGCGAGATTGTCAGTGGCCTGATTCAGCTGGCGATAGCTCAGATGGCGTTCGCCATCGATTACCGCCGTATGGTCGCTCTCGGCGTGACGGGTCAGAATGTCGGTCAGCGGCAAATCCTGCCAGTAGCCTTTTTCACGATAACGGCGGGCAAACTCCTCCGGCCAACGGGTGAAAGGAATACTCATCATGACTCCTTAATGCAGTCCAAAAACATTCAGCATGGTGGCAAGCTTGGCTCCCGTTTCACGCCATTCCGCAACCGGAGAAGATGCAGGCACAATTCCGGCGCCGGCAAAGAAACGAACCTGATTACGCAGCAGCTTCGCGCAGCGGATCGTCACCACCCATTCGCCGTTGCCTTCGGCATCACACCAGCCGACAATGCCGCCGAACAGTTCGCGATCGAACGGCTCCAGCTCGGCGATCAGCTTGCGCGCAACCTGATGCGGGAAACCGCTCAGCGCAGGCGTCGGATGCAACAGGCACGCCAGCGTCAGCGCGTTTTCCTCTGCGTTGGCTTTACCTTCAAACGGCGTACCGAGATGCCAGAGCGTAGGCGTAGTGACCAGTTGCGGAGAGGAAGGTAGTTGCAGTTCACTGCTGCGATCGCGCAATACCGTTTTCATCGCCTGCGTCACCAGGTCGTGCTCATGGCGGTCCTTCTCAGACGCCAGCAGGCGGATCCCTGCTTCGCGATCCAGCACATCATCAGGCTGACGACGCGCCGAACCGGCCAGCGGCAGCGAGCTAAAACGATCGCCCTCTTTGCGTAACAGCAGTTCCGGGCTGGCGCCAATCAATACGCCACCGTCTTCAATAGGGACATGGAAGTTGTAACTCGCCGGATTTTGCGCCACCAGACGCTCAAGTAACGCCCCACTGTCAATATTGGCATCGGTGGTGATATCGATCAGGCGTGACAACACCACTTTGTCGACTTCCGGGGTTGCCGTCAGCGCCGCCGCCCGGGCAACCATCTCTTCAAAAAAGTCCTGTTCCGGAATCGATTTACGCTCAACGACGTTTAATGACTGATGCCGATTAAAGTAACGTGATGATTGCTGCTTTGCCGTGCGAGAGAAGCTCTGCCACGATTGGGGAATAAACAGCGATGATGGCTGGCGGGTATCGAAAGGAATTGCCCCGACCATGATGGGGTTAGCGATGCCCTGTGATTTGGCATCAGCAAACAGTGCGTGCATTTTGTGTTGGAAAGGGCTGTCTGGCGAATCGCCATCAATTGCCGGTTCCGCATAGCGGGCGAAGCATCCTGACGTCGTAAAACTACGATACGGCGACATAAAGAAAAAAATGTCGGGAGCGAGCGTCGGCATAGTCTGCGTTTTTTCCTCGGCCAGTGACATATCCATATCATCCTCCAAAAATGATAAAGGCTCTAATAATGATTATCATTTATATTTTCGGTCGCTAACCTAAAAGCAAAGCGGCTGTATGTCAACTCTTGTGGCAGCACAATGTGCGACTTTGGCTTGCATCCTTGCTCGCTAACAATGAAAATGAGAAGCATTAACCATACTGATAACAGGAAGCTGATTCGTGAGTCTCCCCTCTTTTTGTCGCACCGTGCTTTTATTGACTGGTGTGTTTATTTCAGGAGTTTCTTTAGGTGACGCCGCCGACTGGCCGCGTCAGATCACCGACAGCCGTGGCACGCATACGCTGGAGCATAAGCCGCAGCGCATTGTCTCCACCAGCGTCACCCTTACCGGCTCGCTGCTGGCGATTGATGCTCCGGTCATCGCCAGCGGCGCCACCACGCCGAACAACCGCATTGGCGATGCGCAGGGCTTTTTACGTCAATGGAGCGATGTGGCCAGGGAACGCAAACTCAGCCGTCTGTACATCGGTGAACCGAGCGCTGAGGCCGTAGCGGCACAAATGCCGGATCTGATTCTAATCAGCGCCACCGGCGGCGACTCCGCCCTCGCGCTATACGATCAGTTGTCCACCATCGCGCCCACGCTTATCATCAACTACGACGACAAAAGCTGGCAGTCGCTGCTGACGCAACTGGGTGAAATTACCGGTCAGGAACAACAGGCAGCAGCGCGTATTGCCGAATTTGATAAGCAACTGCAAGCGGTTAAGCAACGTATCACCCTGCCACCACAGCCGGTCAGCGCGCTGGTCTATACCGCTGCGGCGCACAGTGCCAATCTTTGGACGCCTGAGTCGGCACAGGGCAAGCTGATGGAACAGCTAGGCTTCACGCTGGCGCCGCTACCTGCCGGTTTGCACACCAGCCAGAGCCAGGGCAAACGCCACGATATCATCCAGCTTGGCGGTGAAAATCTGGCGGCAGGCCTGAACGGCGAAGCGCTGTTCCTGTTTGCTGGCGACAGCAAAGATGCCGAAGCCATTTATGCCAATCCGCTTCTGGCGCATCTGCCAGCCGTGCAAAATAAACGTGTTTACGCCCTGGGCACGGAAACCTTCCGTCTCGACTACTACAGCGCGACGCTGCTGTTGCAACGTCTGTCAGCTCTCTTTTAATCGCCAGCGCCGGATGCGGCTAACGCCCTATCCGGCCCGTCAGGCATTCACTGGCATTTGCCGGAATCGACGTAGTTCCCCCAGCAACAGCAGCAGTAGCAGACCAACAATCACCAGCCCAAATCCACTCACGCTTGCCGAGGCGACGGGCGTCATCATCGCCCCCAAACCGCCTAACAGCGCCGCGCCAATCGCATCCCCGGTGACGTTCTGCGCCGTCCACAAACCGTTAATTCGCCCGAGCATCGCTTCTGGCGTTTGCGTCTGTAACAGGGTGTACTGCAACAAAGAACTAACCGCACTTAACCAACCGAACAGCGCCAGGCAGACTACCCCAAGCTCCCAGACCGGCATCAAGCCAAACAGGCCGATAGCCAGGAACGAAGCCACGGTAGAACCCAGCATGATCAGTCCCGGACGAACGCTGTGCGCTAGCTGTCCGCTGGTCAATGCCCCCACCGCCGCGCCAAGAGGAATAGCCGCATACAGCAAACCTATTTGCGCGCTCGACATCTGCCAGTTAATCGCCAGCGCCGGATACAGCACGCGCACGGCGCTCGCCATGGTCAACAAGCCCCCGAGCAACGCAATGCCGCCAATCAGCGGACTGGCGAGCAAAAAGCGAAATGCTGCCAGCAGCGATTTCAGCGGATGCTCGCGCGGCTGCGGCGGTGGAGGTAACGTGGGAAGGCTCAATAGAGGCAGTAAGGTTATGAACGTGCCTGCCGCCGCCAGCCCGTAGTTCCAGGCCACGCCGCCGGTCGCCAGCAGCACTCCGCCAAGCATCGGCGAAATGACCGAACCCAAACGCACCGTCAGCATGGTAATCGCCCCGGCCTGCATCAGGTTTTCCCGCCCGACCAACGCCGGCGTTGCTGCCAGCAAAGCCGTCACGCCCAGCGAGGCAAAGAAACCGTCCCATAAGCCAAGCAGATAAATCGCCAGTAACGACGGTTCGGGTAGCAGCGCATTCAGACACAAACCAATAAAGCCGACGCCACAGGTTCCACGCGCCAACAGGATCACCTTTTTACGCTCATAGCGGTCGGCCAGTACGCCACCAACCATCAGGCCAATAAACATCGCGCTGCCGGTCAACGTCACCGACAAACCGACTTGCCAGGTCGACTGGGTCATCATCTGGATCTGTACCGGAACCGCCACACCGAGTAGCCCCAAAGAGACAATGGAAATAAAACGAGCGAGGAAGACGGCGCGAAATGCAGGGTGGGTCTTTAACAAGCTGAGATTAAGCAGCCAGGATTGTCGATTCATTACAGAGCCTTACCAGGTACTTTTTCAATATCCATTCGATGGCTGCACATGCTAACATATCCAAATAAGATCGATAACGATAATTACTATCATTATCAGGGAAGTTGATATGTCATGCTCTGTTTCCGCGACACGCGCCTTCGCCGTGCCCGGACTATTGTTATTACTTGTACTCACCACGGTATTAAGCCTGGTTATTGGCGCAAAATCGCTACCTGCCTCCGTGGTGCTGGACGCACTCTCCGGCAGTTGCGAAAGCGCGGATTGCACCATCGTGCTGGACGCGCGACTGCCACGCACGCTGGCAGGACTGCTCGCCGGCGGCGCGCTGGGTCTGGCGGGCGCATTAATGCAAACGCTCACGCGTAACCCGCTCGCCGATCCGGGGATCCTTGGCGTTAACTCTGGCGCCAGCTTCGCCATCGTGCTGGGCGCGTCGCTGTTCGGTTTCTCTTCGCCACAGGAACAATTGCTGATGGCTTTTGCCGGGGCGCTGGCCGCCTCGCTGATTGTGGCGTTTACCGGTAGCCAGGGCGGTGGGCAGCTCAGCCCGGTACGACTGACGCTGGCGGGCGTTGCGCTGGGTGCAGTGCTCGAGGGGCTATCCACCGGCATCGCCCTACTCAACCCGGACGTCTACGATCAGTTGCGTTTCTGGCAGGCCGGTTCCCTCGATATCCGCAGCCTGCAAACGCTGAAGGTAGTACTGTTGCCGGTACTGATTGCCGCGGCTGTCGCATTGTTCCTCAGCCGTGCCCTGAATAGCCTGAGTCTCGGCAGTGACACCGCAACCGCGCTTGGCAGTAAAGTCGCTCGCACGCAGTTTATCGGCCTGCTGGCGATCACTGTCCTGTGCGGCAGCGCGACCGCGATTGTTGGTCCTATCGCCTTTATCGGCCTGATGATGCCGCATATGGCGCGCTGGCTGGTAGGCGCCGATCACCGCTGGTCATTGCCCGTCACTCTGCTGGCAACCCCCTCTCTGCTGTTAATTGCCGATATTATCGGTCGTGTGATTGTCCCCGGTGAGCTGCGTGTTTCGGTGGTCAGCGCGTTTATCGGCGCGCCGGTGCTTATCTTTTTGGTACGCCGTAAATCGCGCGGGGGTGGCGCATGATGCATCGCTCACGTCGCCTGATCATCAGCAGCATGCTGCTGGTTGTAGGTTGTCTCGTCGTTGGATTGTGGAGCCTGCGTAGCGGCGTCGTTACGCTGGAAACTCAGCAAATTATTGCCGCTCTGTTCGGCGATGCGCCGCGCAGTATTACGCTGGTGGTCACCGAATGGCGTTTGCCACGCGTGCTCATGGCGCTATTGATTGGCGCAGCACTGGGCGTGAGCGGCGCAATATTTCAGTCGCTGATGCGCAACCCGTTGGGCAGCCCGGATGTGATGGGTTTCAATACCGGAGCCTGGAGCGGTGTACTGGTGGCAATGGTGCTGTTCGGTCAGCATCTCACCGCTATCGCACTGGCGGCTATGCTGGGTGGGATCCTGACTTCACTGGTAGTCTGGGCGCTCGCCTGGCGTAATGGTATCGACACCTTCCGGCTAATAATTATTGGTATTGGCATACGCGCTATGCTGGTGGCGTTCAACACCTGGCTGCTACTGAAAGCATCATTAGAAACCGCGTTAACAGCCGGACTGTGGAACGCCGGATCGCTCAATGGCCTGACCTGGGCCAAGACCTGGCCTTCTGCCCCGCTGATTATTGTGATGCTGGTGTGCGCCACACTGCTGGTGCGCCGGATGCGTTTACTGGAAATGGGTGATGACAGCGCCTGTGCGCTTGGCGTCAGCGTTGAGCGTTCGCGTCTGATGATGATGCTGGTCGCCGTGGTACTGACCGCCGCCGCCACCGCGCTGGCAGGTCCAATTTCCTTTATTGCTCTCGTCGCCCCGCATATTGCGCGTCGACTTAGCGGCACATCCCGCTGGGGATTAACCCTGTCAGCGCTGTGCGGCGCATTGCTGCTGCTGATGGCGGATTTATGCGCCCAACAGCTGTTTATGCCTTATCAGCTTCCGGTGGGTGTGGTCACCGTAAGCCTCGGCGGTATTTATCTTATCGTCTTGTTAATTCAGGAGTCCCGCAAAAAATGATCGAATCAGTTGCCCGTTTGCGCGGCGACCAGTTAACGCTGGGTTATGGCAAGTTTACCGTAGCGGAAAACCTCAATGTGTCGATTCCCGACGGTCACTTTACCGCGATCATTGGGCCAAACGGCTGCGGGAAATCAACGCTACTACGTACACTGAGTCGTCTGATGACACCCGCACACGGCAAGGTTTGGCTCGACGGTGAGCATATTCAGCACTATGCCAGCAAAGAGGTCGCACGCAGAATAGGTTTGCTGGCGCAAAACGCCACCACGCCGGGTGATATTACCGTACAGGAGCTGGTTGCTCGCGGGCGTTACCCACATCAGCCGCTGTTTACCCGCTGGCGGCAAGAAGATGAAATCGCGGTAAACACAGCGATGCAGGCCACAGGGATCACGCATCTGGCAGCGCAAAGTGTAGATACTCTTTCCGGCGGGCAACGTCAGCGCGCATGGATTGCAATGGTGCTGGCGCAGGAAACATCGATTATGTTGCTCGATGAACCCACCACCTGGCTGGATATCAGCCATCAGATTGATCTGCTGGAGCTGCTCAGTGAGCTAAACAGGGAGAAGGGTTACACGCTGGCCGCCGTTCTACACGATCTCAATCAGGCCTGTCGCTACGCCACGCATCTGATTGCGCTTCGTGACGGAAAAATTATTGCCGAGGGGGCACCGGAGGAGATTGTTACTGCGGAGCTTATCGAAAAAATCTATGGATTACGCTGTATGATTATCGACGATCCGGTTGCCGGCACGCCGTTAGTGGTGCCACTAGGGCGCAACAAATAACGAGATTTAACGTATGGCGGCTGCCTGCCGCCATACGCCAATTAATCACACCAGTTGCTGATCAATAAACGTCATTTTTTGCTTACGCGACACCATGGCGTAGTTCAGCAGAACGCCGCCACAAGCCACCATGCCACCCAGTAACGCCGCCAGAATAACGATTATCGATTTAGCCGGACCATCTTTTTTCACGGGCAGTGAAGGTGAAAGCTGATATTTAAACGGCGTAAATTTTACGTCACTCACATTCATCGCTAACAGCTGATCAACGTGATATTGGCGGTTACGTAATTCTCCGTTAATCTCCGCAACATCTGTTACTGATTTTTCTATTTCTAATTTACGCGAGATACCGTCAGCGCCCAGTGAAATAGAGAAATCAGGGTCATCTTTCACCGCCTGGCCATTACTGTAGACCGGCTTTTTAATCCCGGCGGCATTCGCAATTTCCAGGGAGTAGTTGAGCCGCTGGATATTTGCTTCCATCTGGTTTTTGAGCCTGACGCGATCCATCGCCAGTCTTTCTTTCTCATAACTGGTTTTGATGAACAGTTTATTGCGAATATCTTCCAGCGTTTCTTTCACTACAATATCAGAAATATATCGGATATATCCCTGTAGCACAGACTGGGCTTCTTCGGCCTGAGGGGCGGTAAAGCTCAGCGTCCACGCGGTATACAGCGAGGTCTCATTCTTTTTGTCACGGTTGGCGTCAACCGCGGTCATTTTTTCACTGAGCCTGACGATTGCGCGGTGCAGGTCCATTTCGTCAATATCAGCGCCTTTCAATTGATCCATCACATAGGGTGAAGAACGCAGATAAACTTCTAACAATGAAGGCGACTGGAATTTTTTGATAAACAGGTTAAACACATCACCACGGCTAACGCCAATATCCATATCCAGTACGCGCAATTTGGTCAATGTATTCTCGAGGTTCTGCCACTGAACCGGTTCTGCTGGGGTCACGATGGCCTGACTGGTCCATTTTTGCGGCAGCAGGAAAGAGACTAGGATACCCACAAAGGCAAAGGCGAAAACGGTAGCCACAATTTTCGTCCTGGCGCGCCATAAGATTTCGATCAGGTTAACCAAATCTATTTCGTTGGTGTTTACCGTAGGCTGAGGATAGGCAGTAAATTCCGAAACGTTGTCTTGCTTAATATTTAATGATGACATGTTGCGTGACCTGAAAACTTTCCCAAATGAAAAACACTCCCGTGGGAGAAGTCTACCAGCTAAATAGCTGCGCCTAATACCGCTACACTTTTGCCTGGCCATGTTTTCCTCCGGGGAATGGGCTGGCGGTTTCCATAAAATGGCGGACCTTTTTCAGTAACTGCCACATTGA
>NZ_VDAY01000079.1:0-398 GCF_019584005.1 Citrobacter sp. EC_71 | reverse complement strand
CAGCAATGGCCGAACTCTAAATGAGCACAGCAATAAAAAAATAAAATTAATTTCGTTCCAATTTGGCACGTAATAAAAATTCATCGTTCCATATTGAAACGGTTCTCAGGAATATTCGTAGCGAATTGTGACGAAGTTAAATGATCATTATCAATAAACACTAATACACAAAATTAAATTAATACTTTTTAAATTTTCACCCTATTGACTTAATAACGCGCGGCGAGAAAATAAAGCCAAACCCAATGATAAAAAATAGCTGTATCGCGATATTTTCGTGACATCAGCCCTACAACATTTTCAGGAGAGACTGTGAATAAGAGCCAACCAATCGCCACCATTACGCTGGCGGCGGCGAAAAAAATGGCGCAGGCCGTCGAGGCTAAAGCGCTTGAGAT
>NZ_VDAY01000078.1:0-402 GCF_019584005.1 Citrobacter sp. EC_71 | reverse complement strand
AACAATGGCGCAGGTATGGCTGCGGCTTCATCGACCACCAGCCAGTCGGCTTGCTCATCGCTGGCTAACAAGGCATCCGGCGCAATAAAGCGAAACTTCTCGCCCGCAAATTGTGCCAGTACATCCGTTGACGCTTTTGCGGGCGCGGTGACAATCGCTCTGCCCGCAATACGAGAAATGAGTTGCCCTGCCAACGCCGACTTACCGCGCCCACGCGCAGCCGTTACCGCTGCCACGCCCGGCGGCATGGTCATTAGCTGCTTTAAGAGTTGCTGTTGTTCTGGTTGTGGTGCGCCAGTCGCGGGGTACCAGTCAGTACGGGGAGTAAAATGCGCCAACGAGAATGGCTGGTTTTGCCGCCAGAGGATAGCCTCGTTATCCGCCGTAAGTACGCGTTTGAGA
>NZ_VDAY01000077.1:0-405 GCF_019584005.1 Citrobacter sp. EC_71 | reverse complement strand
CTAACCTTGGTCGTTCCCTGCTGCTGCTGCAGAAAGTGGGCCTGATCAAACTGAAAGACGGTGTTGGCCTGCTGCCAACCGTTCTGGACGTCACCGAGAACCCGAAAAATCTGAAAATTGTTGAGCTGGAAGCACCGCAGCTGCCACGTTCTCTGGACGATGCGCAGATTGCCCTGGCCGTTATCAACACCACGTACGCCAGCCAGATTGGCCTGACGCCAGCTAAAGACGGTATCTTCGTTGAAGATAAAGACTCTCCATACGTAAACCTGATCGTGACTCGCGAAGACAACAAAGACGCGGAAAACGTGAAGAAATTCGTACAGGCCTATCAGTCTGACGAAGTTTACCAGGAAGCCAACAAAGTGTTTAACGGCGGCGCTGTTAAGGGCTGGTAATCTCACC
>NZ_VDAY01000076.1:0-412 GCF_019584005.1 Citrobacter sp. EC_71 | reverse complement strand
CTTCCGGTTGCAGGCCAACAATGGTCACCGGTTTGGATTGTTCGCGCATAAAGCGTGACACGCCGGTGATAGTGCCGGTTGTTCCCATGCTGGAGACAAAATGGGTAATGCGCCCGCCAGTTTGCTGCCAGATTTCCGGCCCGGTAGTGGTGTAATGGGCGTAAGGGTTATCGGGATTATTGAACTGATCGAGCAGCTTTCCTTCGCCACGATTCGCCATCTCCAGCGCCAGATCGCGCGCACCTTCCATGCCCTGCTCTTTGGTGACAAGAATCAGTTCCGCACCATAAGCACGCATCGCCGCACGGCGTTCCTGGCTCATGTTGTCAGGCATCAGCAATTTCATGCGATAGCCTTTCAGCGCGGCAATCATTGCCAGCGCAATGCCGGTGTTACCACTGGTGGCTTCGAT
>NZ_VDAY01000075.1:0-413 GCF_019584005.1 Citrobacter sp. EC_71 | reverse complement strand
TTCATGACTGGGGTGAAGTCGTAACAAGGTAACCGTAGGGGAACCTGCGGTTGGATCACCTCCTTACCTTAAAGAAACGTTCTTTGTAGTGCTCACACAGATTGTCTGATGAAAAGTGAATAGCAAGGCGTCTTGCGATTGAGACTTCAGTGTCCCCTTCGTCTAGAGGCCCAGGACACCGCCCTTTCACGGCGGTAACAGGGGTTCGAATCCCCTAGGGGACGCCACTTGCTGGTTCGTGAGTGAAAGACGCGTACCCTGATATCTCAAAACTCATCTTCGGGTGATGTTTGAGATATTTGCTCTTTAAAAATCTGGATCAAGCTGAAAATTGAAACGACACACTGTTTCATTTCTCCGTAAACAAGAAATGAAAAGCGGTGTGTTCGAGTCTCTCAAATTTTCGCAACACG
>NZ_VDAY01000074.1:0-439 GCF_019584005.1 Citrobacter sp. EC_71 | reverse complement strand
ATTCTTCTTACCATCCGCTCCTGAAGAAGGATTCAGCAAATACAGACCAATAGGAATAGTAATTGCGTTAACAATAATAGAAATAATTGCTACCACTAAACCTGTTGATACGGAATCACCATAAATAGGATCGAGAACTGCAAACCCCAGGAATCCAATGGTAGGTGAACCTGCAATTAATGCACATACAGCTGCTTCTGCATGGGTACGTTTAAAAAATTTGTAGCAACCGAACCAGGAGAAAAAGAAACATCCGACAATAACCACAAGTGATACAAGGGTCAGACGAGTGTCCGCAAAAATCATTTCCCTGTTTGCCCGAGTAATAGATACAAATAGAGCCGCAGGAAGCGCGTAGTTTAATACCAGTTTATTAAATGCCCGAGCTTGATCTTCTGAAAATGTTTCTCGTCTGCCGCTAAAATAACCCAACAGCATG
>NZ_VDAY01000073.1:0-453 GCF_019584005.1 Citrobacter sp. EC_71 | reverse complement strand
CCGCTTCATGACGCAGCTGATGATCCACATTCTTTACCCACACAAATTCATGTCCTTTGTGCCCTGCCATGAGTTGTCCTGAAAACAGAGCACACGTTAATAAGACAACCGATAACGCCTTCGTAAACATCCTGCCACCTTTTTCTTACCTTTTGCCGCTATGATGCCGATCGTTTCTTGAGGTTATTATTCAGTTTTGCAAATTAGCGCAAAGAAATTCTGGAATCTTCCTTCCTGATTTTGCATTGCATTCTGTCGTTGCGGCGATTTAGTGCTATTTTCGAGCAAATTACACACGGAGGTAAACACTAATGTTTACTTTGTTGATATACTCAGCGGCAGGGAGGCGATGTGAAACAAAGCGAGTTCAGACGTTGGCTCGAATCTCAGGGCGTCGATGTAGCGAATAGCAGCAACCATTTGAAACTCAGGTTTCATGGGAGGCGCAGTGTC
>NZ_VDAY01000072.1:0-471 GCF_019584005.1 Citrobacter sp. EC_71 | reverse complement strand
TGCTTGCTGGCGAGTTTGTGCGTCCGATTCACTGACTGCGTTGATAGCCGAGAAAATCTCATCATGACGGCGTACGTGATAGTCGACCGGTGCGATATCGATCGCCACCAGTTTATCGATGCGATCGGGGGCCAGTGCAGTAAGTGCCATTACCGCTTTACCGCCCATGGAGTGACCGATAAATGTTGCTTTATCGATCTGCAGTGCATCCAGAGTATCAACAAGATCCTGCGCCATCGACGGGTAATTCATCACCGGATCTCTCGGTGAAAGACCGTGGTTACGCATATCAACCTGGATGATATTGTGATCGTTTACCAGATCGCGAGCCAGTACGCCAAGGTTGTCGAGGCTGCCAAACAGACCATGGACAAGAACGATGGGAGAATTATTGTGCTGGTTTTGTGCAGTTTGCGCGCGGATATTCAATTTCATGGCAAAGTTCTTTTTTTCGCGTTGTCGGGTTAGGGT
>NZ_VDAY01000071.1:0-476 GCF_019584005.1 Citrobacter sp. EC_71 | reverse complement strand
GCCATGGCAGAATATGACCGCTGTCATCGAGCCGTTTTATCCCAAGGCGGGCAATGGCCGACGGCCCTATCCGCTGGAGACCATGCTGCGTATTCACTGCATGCAGCATTGGTACAACCTGAGCGACGGTGCCATGGAAGATGCCCTGTACGAAATCGCCTCCATGCGCCTGTTTGCCCGATTATCCCTGGATAGCGCCCTGCCGGATCGCACCACCATCATGAATTTCCGCCACCTGCTCGAGCAGCATCAACTGGCCCGTCAATTGTTCAAGACCATCAATCGCTGGCTGGCCGAAGCAGGCGTCATGATGACCCAAGGCACTTTGGTGGATGCCACCATCATTGAGGCACCCAGCTCTACCAAGAACAAAGAGCAGCAACGCGATCCGGAGATGCATCAGACCAAGAAAGGCAATCAGTGGCACTTTGGCATGAAGGCCCACATTGGTGTCGATGCCAAGAGTGGCCTGACCC
>NZ_VDAY01000070.1:0-478 GCF_019584005.1 Citrobacter sp. EC_71 | reverse complement strand
GTTTAGTCTCTCTACGCTACTGCCTGTTTTTCTGTTCGGCGCTATGTGGGGGATCGGTAATATCAACTACGGCCTGACCATGCGTTATCTCGGCATGTCGATGGGAATTGGCATCGCCATTGGCATTACGTTGATTGTCGGTACGCTGATGACGCCAATTATCAACGGCAATTTCGATGTGCTGATTAATACCGAAGGCGGACGCATGACGTTGCTCGGCGTTCTGGTGGCGCTGATTGGCGTAGGGATTGTAACTCGCGCCGGGCAGTTGAAAGAGCGCAAGATGGGCATTAAAGCCGAAGAGTTCAATCTGAAAAAAGGGCTGGTGCTGGCGGTGATGTGCGGCATTTTCTCTGCCGGGATGTCCTTTGCGATGAACGCCGCAAAACCGATGCATGAAGCCGCTGCCGCACTTGGCGTCGATCCACTGTATGTCGCTCTGCCAAGCTATGTTGTCATCATGGGCGGCGGCGCGATC